>NZ_JBHVDX010000374.1:0-5730 GCF_042802555.1 Streptomyces sp. NPDC057474
GATTTTTGGCACGCTGTTGAGTTCTCAAGGAACGGACGCTTCCTTTGTACTCACCCAAGTTCTTCTCGGGCTTTCCTCCGGGCAGTTTCCCTTCGATCTTGCGTTTCCGACTCTATCAGATCGTTTTCCGATCCGATTTCCTCGGTGCTTTCCAGGTTTCCGCTTTCGCGTTTCCCTTTCCGGCGGTTCCGACTTTATCAGAAGTTCTGAGTCAGAATTTCCGCCCGGTCCGGGTGGCTCCTGACGCACAGTTGCGTCGGGTTCCCCCCTGGGCGGAGCCGTAAACGTACTGGAGCGAGGCGCCCCGATGCAAATCGAGGAGCCCCGCTCCAGGCGGGCACTGACGGAGGGTCAGACCTCGACCACCACAGGCAGGATCATCGGCCTGCGCCGGTAGGTGTCGGAGACCCACTTGCCGAGGGTGCGGCGGATGAGCTGTTGCAGCTGGTGGGGCTCGACGACCCCGTCCTGTGCCGAACGCTCCAGAACCTCGGTGATCCGCGGAACGACCGCGCTGAAGGCAGAGTCCTCGATACCGGAGCCGCGGGCCTGGATGTGCGGGCCGCCGGTGATCTTTCCGGTGGAGGAGTCCACGACGACGAAGACGGAGATGATGCCCTCGTCACCCAGGATCCTCCGGTCCTTGAGGGCCGGCTCGCCGAGGCCGACCGAGAGGCCGTCGACGTACACGTAACCGGCCTGGACCTTGCCGGAGATCCTGGCCTTGCCCTCGATGAGGTCGACGACCACGCCGTCCTCGGCGATGACGATGCGGTCGTGCGGTACACCTGTCAGGGCGCCCAGTTCCGCGTTGGCCCGCAGGTGGCGCCATTCGCCGTGCACCGGCATCAGGTTCTTCGGGCGGCAGATGTTGTAGAAGTACAGCAGCTCGCCGGCCGAGGCGTGTCCGGAGACGTGGACCTTGGCGTTGCCCTTGTGGACGACGTTGGCGCCCCAGCGGGTCAGGCCGTTGATGACGCGGTAGACCGCGTTCTCGTTGCCGGGGATCAGGGACGAGGCCAGGATCACCGTGTCGCCCTGCACGATGCGGATCTGGTGGTCCCGGTTGGCCATGCGGGACAGGGCCGCCATCGGCTCGCCCTGCGATCCGGTGCACACGAGGACGATCTCGTTCTGCGGCAGGTCGTCGAGTGTCTTGACGTCCACCACCAGGCCCGGTGGGACCTTCAGGTAACCCAGGTCCCTGGCGATGCCCATGTTCCGGACCATCGAGCGGCCGACGAAGGCGACCCGGCGGCCGTACTCGTGGGCGGCGTCGAGGATCTGCTGGATGCGGTGGATGTGGCTGGCGAAGCTGGCCACGATGATCCGCTTGCCGGCGCCCGCGAAGACCTGGCGCAGGACGTTGGAGATGTCCCGCTCGGGCGGAACGAACCCCGGGACCTCGGCGTTCGTGGAGTCGGAGAGGAGGAGATCGATCCCCTCCTCGCTCAGTCGTGCGAACGCGTGTAGATCTGTCAGGCGGTTGTCCAGCGGGAGCTGGTCCATCTTGAAGTCGCCCGTGTGGACCACCATGCCCGCGGGGGTGCGGATGGCCACGGCGAGGGCGTCGGGGATGGAGTGGTTGACCGCGACGAACTCGCAGTCGAAGGGGCCGATGCGCTCGCGGTTCCCCTCGACCACCTCAAGGGTGTACGGGCGGATGCGGTGCTCCTGGAGCTTTGCCTCGATGAGGGCGAGGGTCAGCTTGGAGCCGATCAGCGGGATGTCGGGCTTCTCGCGCAGCAAGTACGGGACCGCGCCGATGTGGTCCTCGTGGCCGTGCGTGAGGACGATGCCCTCGATGTCGTCGAGGCGGTCCCTGACGGACGAGAAGTCCGGCAGGATCAGGTCGATTCCGGGCTGCTCCTCCTCGGGGAAGAGGACCCCGCAGTCGACGATCAGCAGACGGCCGCCGTACTCGAAGACCGTCATGTTCCGGCCGATCTCGCCGAGGCCGCCCAGTGGGGTGACCCGCAGGCCACCTTCGGGAAGCGGCGGCGGCGGGCCGAGTTCAGGATGCGGATGACTCAAAAGACTCTCCTCACCACGCGCGCCACGTACCTCTGTGGCACGTGGCGCGCATGACGTTCGTGCAAAAGCAGTTGTGGATGTGGACGCAGGCACGTTCGTCCTGCTTATTCAGTTGTGAAGTCTGGTTGTCGCGTCGAGCGAAGTCCGGTGTTAGAGCTGTACCCCGCCGGCGCCAAGATCGATCTTGAGCTGGGCGGTCTCCTCGGGCGAAAGCTCGACCATGGGGGCGCGCAGTGGTCCGGCGGGCAGGCCCTGGAGGGCGAGCGCCGCCTTGGTGGTCATCACGCCCTGGGTGCGGAACATGCCGGTGAAGACCGGGAGCAGCTTCTGGTGGATCTCGGTGGCCTTCTGGACGTCACCGGAGACGTACGCATCGACGAGCGCGCGCAGCTCGGGGGTGACGACGTGGCCGACGACCGAGACGAAGCCGACCGCGCCCACGGAGAGCAGCGGGAGGTTCAGCATGTCGTCGCCGGAGTACCAGGCGAGGCCGGAGCGGGCGATGGCCCAGCTGGCGCGGCCGAGGTCGCCCTTGGCGTCCTTGTTGGCGACGATGCGCGGGTGCGCGGCGAGCCGGACGAGCGTCTCGGTGTCGATCGGGACGCCGCTGCGGCCCGGGATGTCGTAGAGCATGACCGGCAGGTCGGCGGCGTCGGCGATCGCCTTGAAGTGGCGGTACAGGCCCTCCTGCGGGGGCTTGTTGTAGTACGGCGTGACGACGAGGAGACCGTGGGCGCCGACCTTCTCGGCGGCGCGGGCCAGCTCGGTGCTGTGGTGGGTGTCGTTCGTGCCGACACCGGCGATGATGTGGGCGCGGTCGCCGACGGCCTCGAGGACGGCTCGTACCAGGTCCGATTTCTCCGCGTCACCGGTGGTGGGTGACTCACCGGTGGTGCCGTTGATGACCAGGCCGTCGTTGCCTGCGTCCACCAGGTGGGTGGCGAGCCGCTGCGCGCCGTCGAGGTCGAGTGCGCCGTCCGCCGTGAAGGGCGTGACCATGGCGGTGAGGACCCGCCCGAAGGGGGTCTGCGGAGTCGAGGTCGGAGCCATGGGTAACACGCTACTCGCTGCTCAGGGCACGGTCTGCCCTCGGGGGGCGGGAAAAGTCCGGACAAATGCGGAGCCCGGCACTGCCTGCTCGGGGGTTCAAGCAGTGCCGGGTCCGTTTGATCAGGCTAGATGAACTTCGCGAAATGCCGCAATACGGACACTTCGCTCGACTGACCCGTACATCTGTGCCTGGCCGGAAGTCGGCGGTCGACTACGGTGCGACCCGGCCGTTCGCATTGAACGCGGCGTGCGTGAGCGGCATGAGCCGGGCCCACTCCGCCTCCATCCGCTCGCCCACCATTTCGATCTCCCGCTGCGGGAAGGACGGCACCTTCGCGAGCTCGTGCTGGGTACGCAGACCGAGGAAGTGCATCAGCGAGCGAGCGTTGCAGGTGGCGTACATCGAGGAGAAGAGGCCGACCGGCAGGACCGCGCGGGCGACCTCACGGGCGACGCCGGCGGCGAGCATCTCCTGGTACGCCTCGTATGCGTGGACGTACGAATCCTCCATGACGCGCCCGACGAGCTCCTGCTGCGCCTGCGTGCCCTCCACGAAGACGTACTTGCCGGGACGGCCCTCCTGGACGAGCTTGCGGGCCTCGTCCGGGACGTAGAAGTGGGGCTGAAGTTCCCGGTAGCGCCCCGACTCCTCGTTGTACGAGTTGTGTACAACGATCCCGTTGGCGAGGAAGTTGTGCCAGGGGCCTTCCACGGAGAGGTCGTATGTCATCTCCTCGCCGTCCTGATCGATGGCGACGATCCGGTCCGGAACGGCTTTGGCGATCTCCCCGCCCCGCTGGGCCAGGGCCTGCTCGCCGGCGCTCTTGATCGCATGGCAGGGCTCGCACGCGGGTGCGAGGTTCTTCTCGTCGAGGGCCCGGGGCAGGTCACCGGCCACCGGAACCACGTGGTCCAGGGCGAGTTCCGCACGGGGGAAGTCCTGGCCGCAGAGGTGGCAGGTGTCGGTCTCCTTGATCAGCCGCTCCCGCTGCATGGAGGTCCACACGCCGATGCCACGCCGCAAGCTCGGCGGAACCAGTGCCTCCGACGGGCGGGAAGCGGTATCCGCCGCCATGACCGCGTCCCCGACGGCCAGTTCCCCGGCCTTGCACCAGCCCTCGGGCGTGAACACCGCGTGGTCGACCGTGCAGCGGAGCGTCTTCCCGGACTCCGTGGTGATCTTGATAAGTGACTTCACGCCGGACTCGATGACATCGACGATCCTGGCCCGCTGGGCGAGCAGCGTCTCTTCGTCGTAGCAGCGCACGTGGTTGCGACGGACGGATTCGAGCTTGCGGAGGCGGGTGCTGGGGTGCAGTTCCCGGAACTCCGTCACGGCCGAGTCGGCTGCCTCACGGCTCTCGTACAGGCCGAGGTGGTGGTTCTCCTCGCCGCGCCCGACCTGGGCCATCCACTTTCCGGCCCTGCTGTGCCAGGTCACTCCACCGGCGGAATGCGGAAGCCGGTCCTCGACGCCGAGGTGCCAGAGCTTGTACAGCTCGGCGATGGTGCGCCGTCGGAGATTGCCGGCCTCGCTCTCCAGGGTGATCTCGGTGTCACCGGCGATGCACCAGCCGACCCGATGGCGCATGAACTCGCGGAAGACGAAGATCGGTGCGCTGATGAAGAAGGTCATCGAGTTGTGCTCGAAGGGGCTGCCGTGCCGGTCCCGCATGAGGTAGTTGATGAGGCCCTTGGAGCGCTCGGGGTCCTTCGTCAGCTCCTCCAGAGACTGCTCGCCGGCGGTGGAGACGCGGGCGGCCCACAGCACGTCCGAGTCGGCCGCGCTGTGCTTCACCAACTCGACGGTGACATCGCTGCGGAAGCTGGGTTTGAGGTCGTCGGCGGGTGTGTCGGTCACGGCTCGGAGGGTCCTTCCCATTGCTGCTCTCGGGCGGCGCCCACTCTACGGCCCGGCACCGACAGGGAGCCCGGATGGCCCGAGTTGCACCCCCTTGTACCCCTGTTGGACCCCCGGGAGTGGTGAGGAGGGGTCCGGCTCGGTAGCCTCACCCGGCGAAACCTGTGCGTGGATCGAGTGAGGATCAGCCGTGCCCCTGCCCTTCCTGACCGCCGACCGCGCCTTCGACCAGGCGGTGGACGAAGCGCTGCCGTTCGACGACCGCGACCGCTGGCGGCGCCCCTACCGGCCCGGCCCGTGGCGGGTCGGCGCGGCCGCGCTCCTGCTGCTGCTCGCCTCGTACGTGCTGGTCGCGGCGGTCATCATCACCATGGCCGAGACACCGCAGACGGGCGCGATCTGCTTCGGCGCGGCGCTGCTGGTCATCGGCTGCGCCCTGCGGCTGCTGCGGGTCGGCATCTGGGTGAGCGCGCGGGGAGTGCGTCAGGTGGGTTTCTTCAGAACGCGTACGGCGTCCTGGGAGTCGAGCGTCTCGGTGCGTACCGTGCAGCAGCCGGTGCGGTGGCTCGGGCTGCCGCGGTCTGTTCAGGGGCAGGCGCTGCTCCTCGTCCGCACGGACCGTGTGCAGGAGTACGTGACGCCGTTGATGACCACGCACAACGCCGACTTCCTGGCGCGTACGGAGGCCTTCGACCGGGCGGCCGACACGATCGAGGCGTGGGCGGCGGAGTACGGGCGCGCCGCGTAGTCGCGCATAGGGGTGAGGGGCCGGTCCGCACCCGCGG
>NZ_JBHVDX010000375.1:0-5714 GCF_042802555.1 Streptomyces sp. NPDC057474
TACGCCCAGTACGAGGCCTTTCGTCCGGCACGCCGAGAGCACGCACCGGACGCCGCAGAGCCGCCCTTCGGGCGACGAAGGGACTTCCGAAACACGCCCTAGGAGTTGAGCTCCGCCAGCACGCGCAGCGTGTGGGGGTCCGGGGCGAGCACCAGCAGGTCCGTCACCGGCCCCTTCCGCCACAACTCCAGCCGCTCCGCGATCCGTTCGCGCGGCCCGACCAGCGAGATCTCGTCGGCGAAGGCGTCCGGCACGGCGAGTACGGCCTCCTCGCGCCGCCCGTCGAGGAAGAGCCGCTGGATGTGCCGGGCCTCCTCCTCGTACCCCATGCGGGCCATGAGATCGGCGTGGAAGTTGCGCTTGGCGTGCCCCATCCCGCCGATGTAGAAGCCGAGCATGGCCTTCACGGGCAACAGCCCTTCGGCGACGTCGTCGCAGACCTTCGCCCGGGCCATGGGCGCGATGAGGAAGTCGTCGGGCACCTCGGTCAGCGACGCCTCGTAGACATCGGTCCGCGTCGGCGACCAGTACAACGGCAGCCAGCCGTCCGCGATCCGGGTCGTCTGCGCGATGTTCTTCGGTCCCTCGGCGCCGAGGAGGATCGGGAGATCGGCGCGGAGGGGGTGAGTGATGGGCTTCAGCGCCTTGCCCATGCCGGTGCCGGTGCCGGTGCCGTCCGGGCCGTCGTACGGGAGGGGGTGGAAGCGCCCGGCCAGCTCAACGGGAGCCTCCCGCCTGAGGACTTGGCGTACGACGTCGACGTACTCCCTGGTCGCGGTCAGCGGGGACCTCGGGAACGGGCGCCCGTACCAGCCCTCGACGACCTGCGGCCCGGAGAGCCCGAGCCCGAGAAGGACGCGTCCGCCGGAGAGGTGGTCCAGGGTCAGGGCGTGCATCGCGGTGGTGGTGGGGGACCGGGCGGCCATCTGGGCAACCGCCGTACCCAGCTTGATCCTTGACGTCTGCGCCGCGATCCAGGTGAGCGGGGTGAAGGCGTCCGAGCCCCAGGACTCGGCGGTCCACACCGAGTCGTACCCGAGCCGCTCCGCCTCCTGGGCGAGCGGGACGTGGTCCGCCGAGGGTCCGCGCCCCCAGTAGCCGAGTGCCAGACCGAGCCGCATACGCCTGCCTCCTGACGGTGCGTCAGCTATTCGGGCGGGAGGCGACTGTACGACAACGGCCCCCCGCTCGGAAGAGCGAGGGGCCGGTCGTACGGCTCTGTACGGTTGCGTACGGCTCTGTGCGGTGGGGTGATCAGCCGCGCTGGATGCCGTTGGTGTCCTGCAGGACGCCGCGACGGCCGTCCTGTGTCTGGGCCACCAGGTTGGCGCCGCGCTGCTCGACCGCCAGGTACCAGGTGCCCGGCGCCAGTTCGGCGATCGTCGACTGGGAACCGTCCTCGGCGAACAGCGGACGGGCCACCGGCACCGCGAACCAGAACGGCGAGAAGTCACCGGCCGGCGGCTGCGGCGCCGCCGCCTGCTGCTGCTGCGGAGCGCCACCACCACCGAACGGTGCCCCCGGCCCCGGCTGCCCCGGCTGACCGGGCCCCGGCTGCGGCTGACCCGCACCGAAGGGCGACGGTGCCCCGGCACCCGGGTAGCCGTAACCACCGGGCGGCTGCGCGCCGTACGGCTGCGGAGCCACCGCCGGACGCGGGGCGCCGACCAGGGCGGCCTTGAGGGCGGGGACGAGGGGGGTGGCGATGGCGGCGCCGGCCATGACGAGGGTGGCGATGAGGGCGAGGATGAGGCCCATGCCGGCGTCGGTGCTGCTGCCGCTCGAGTCGCCGAAGTTGTCGCCGCCGCCGGCCGGATCGAAGACGTTGCCCAGCGCGCTCCACGCCGCGAAGACCGTGAAGGCGATGCCGAAGTGACCGAGGTCGATACCGGCGATCTTGGGCGCCTGCGGCAGACCCCTGGCGATGACGATGAAGGCGGCGCCGATCAGCCCCGCCAGGACGACGCTGAGCAGCACCGGCCCGCTCTCCCAGAGGATCGGGAGCTCGATGCTGTCGGGGACCCCGTCGATGGAGTAGTTGTCGAGGAACGACGCGATGAACAGCAATACCGCTGCTCCGATCACGACGCCGTCGCCTCTGGTGAGGGAGCGGATATTCACTTCAGGTCCTTCGTCAGTCGTCTCGTCATCGGTGGAGGCGTCGCCGTCACCATGTCGCCGTCAGGCCGTGGTGGGAAGCGCGGGGGTGGCCCCCTCATCGTAGGGACGACCATATCGTCCGACCGACGTGGGTGTCCGCCGGGATCATCTCGATGATCACGACCCGCCCGCTACCCTCGCAGGAAACTCACGATTCCCTCAGAGTTACCCCGCGCCGCTTTCTGCCGCCAGGCACCGCTGGTCAACGGTGCCGCGTCATGGATATCGCGCATCCCGGCGCACACGATGAACTCGGCGGGAACTGTTGACAGATTGAGACCGCCCCGCGTCATACCGTGGTGCTTCGGGTTGGCGGCCCAAGGTCCATGTGTTTCCTCAAAAGGGAGAGTTGTTCAATTTTTGAGGAAGCTCGTGATGCCGTCCGAAATTCCCTGGGCCGCTTTCTGGCGCCAGGTTCCGCTGGTGAGCTGGGCCGCGTCCTTGGTGTCACGCATGTTGCCGCACTCGATGAACACCTTGGGGACGGTGGACAGGTTGAGGCCGCCGAGGTCGGTGCGGGTGACGATGCCGGTGCCGTCGCCGACGTAGTTGGAGGGGGCGCTGCCGGTGGCGCGGACGAAGTGGCCGGCGATGCGCTCGCCGAGGTCGCGGGAGGGGGTGACGATGGGCCGGGTGTCTGCGGCGCCCTCGTTCACCGAACCCGGCAGGATGACGTGGAAGCCGCGGTTGCCGACGCCGGAGCCGTCCGCGTGGATCGACACCACCGCGTCCGCGTTCGCCTCGTTGCCGATCCGTGCGCGCTCGTCGATGCAGGGGCCCCAGTCACGGTCGTCGTCCTGCGTGAACTTCACCGTGGCGCCCTTCTGTTCGAGGAGTGTCCGCAGTCGCCGTGAGACATCCAGCGTGAACTCGGCTTCCGGATAACCGTCGTTGGTGGTCGTCCCCGTTGTGTCGCACTCCTTCGCGTTCGTCCCGATGTTCACCCTGCGGTTGATCTCGGTGGTGTGCTGGAAGTTGCCGGGGTTGTGACCGGGGTCGATCACGACGACCTTGCCCTTGAGGGGGCCGGTGGCGGCGGGCGCGGAGGAGGAACCGGAGGGGCTCGCCTTCTTGCCGTCGTCGCCGTCGCCGTCGCCGTCGCCGTCGCCGCCGTCGCCGTCGTCACCGTTGTCGGCGTCGCCGGAGGCGGTCGGCTCTCCGGTCGCCGGGGGAGTGGTCGCCGACCGGGTCTGCGGGACCGCCGCGCTGTCCGAGCCGCCGTCCCCGCCCCCGGAGTCCCCGACGGCCTGCCAGACCCCCCACCCGGCCACCGCCCCCACCGCGACCGCGGCCACCGCCACGGTCAGCGGACGGCGAAGGTGGGAACGGCGGGGCTGGGGCGGATCGAAGTCCGGACCTACGTACGACACGCCTGCCACCTTACGGGTCGGGCCCCGGGCGGACAGGCCGCCCCCGCTCCGCGTGGCGCCCCGGGAGGCTCCTCCGGCCCGCCCCCTCACCCCGCGGGCCCACCGACCTGCCGTCGCCGCCGTGATCGTCGTCGTGGCGGCCGCCGTCCACCTGCCGTCCGGTACGTGGGCCGGGCGGGCCGGGCGCCGCCCGGCGACGCGTGACCGTCGGACAGGGCTCTGACCAGCGGTAGGCGTGAGCGCCGTCGCGGGATGAAGTCGTGCGGTCACGTCTGATTGTGGGGGCGGGGCTTCGTCGCGCGGTCGGTGGCGCTCCGGTGGGAGGGCCTGTCGCGCATGAGTCGTCGCTCCAACGGGTTGGCCAGGATCCGGGCCGAGGCACAACGTCGGCAAGCAGCGTCAGTCGGAGGAGCGGGCCCGGCAGCAGCGCGAGTACGAGCGGCAACAGCGCGCGTAATAGCGGGAGGTGGCGCGCAGCCAGCGGGAGCAGCAGGCGGTGTACCGGCAGCAGCGTGAGGCGGAGGCGCGGCGGCGTACGGAGGAACTGGACGCGCAAGTCCAGGCCCTGGAAGGGCTGTTGGGTGCGGGCTGCCGGGCCCCGGCGTTCAGGGCCGCGTCCCTCACCCGCCCCGGACGGCTGGAGCCGTTCTCGCCGGGTCCGCTCGCCCGGCCGGTGCCCATGCCGGACCCCGACCACTATCAGGCGCAGGGCGGTTGGACCGCGCAGCGTCGCGCGCAGGCACAGACCGAGGCGCGCGCCCGCTTCGAGCACGACTGGCACGCGGCCCAGGCCGCCGAGGCACAACGACAGCGTCAACTGAACCGGTACCAGCGGCAGTACGAGCAGTGGACGGAAGGACACCGGGCGGAGATCCGGCGGCACAACGCCTGGCTCGGGCAGATGGCGACCGCACTGCGCGACGGCGACCCGGAAGCCGCCGTCGACTACTTCTCCGCCGTCCTCTACGCCTCGCCCGCGAGAACCGACCCCACGGCCGCCGAGGTGCACGAAACGAAACTGACCACCCACACTCACTCCCGCTCACCAGAACGCTCTTGAACACACTCCAGTGCAGCAGCTCCAGACCCCTCCCGAGCCGAACAGGGACGCCTGGACGTCTCCGACGGCTGCACCGGCGAAACGGCCCTGACCTCGGCTCTCCTTCCGCCGCCGCGCAAGCGGCGAGTGGGGCTCAGCCGTCGCCTGCAAGGGGTACCGGGGTGGCCTGGAGGATCTTCGGCCCGGCGGGCATTGGTCCAGGACCACGGCATAGAGGTGGCCTAGCTCGGACGGCGGGTCGGCGCGGGTCAGATGCCTGTGCCGCCCGTCCGCCGCAGCACCCGCAGGGAGTCCGTCGCCGACACCTCCGTGAAGGCGCCGGAGGCGAGGGCGCGGAGGTAGACGCGGTACGGGGCCTGCCCGGTGAACTCGTCCTCGGGGTCGGGGAATACGTCGTGGATGACGAGGAGGCCGTCCGGGGCGACGTGCGGGGCCCAGCCCTCGTAGTCGGCGGTGGCGTGCTCGTCGGTGTGGCCGCCGTCGACGAAGACGAGGCCGAGCGGGGTCCCCCAGAACGCGGCGACCTGCGGGGAGCGGCCGACGACCGCGACGACGTGGTCCTCCAGGCCCGCCTTGTGGAGGGTGCGGCGGAAGGTGGGGAGTGTGTCCATGCGGCCCACCTCGGGGTCGACGGTGGTGTCGTCGTGGTACTCCCAGCCCGGCTGCTGCTCCTCGCTGCCCCGGTGATGGTCGACCGTGATCGCCGTGACCCCCGCCGCACGGGCAGCGTCGGCCAACAGGATCGTCGACCGACCGCAGTACGTCCCCACTTCCAGCAACGGCAGCCCGAGCCGCCCCGCCTCCACCGCCGCCGCGTACAGCGCCAGCCCCTCGCCCACCGGCATGAACCCCTTGGCCGACTCGAACGCGCCGAGAATCTCCGGCTTGGGCTCCGGCGTGGCCGGGGGGTTCGGTGCCGCGGACATGGGTCCTCCGTGTCGTCATACGTACTGGTCGCGCCCCACACGAGCCCTCGGGCCCGTACGTCGTCGGGGGCGCCCCATGCTGCCATGCGGTGATCGGCGGGAGGGTTCGGGGGATTCGGTCGGTTGGCTGGTGCGGGTGAGCGGGGGCTGCTCGCGCAGTTCCCCGCGCCCCTGAAAAGCAGGGGCTGCGCCCCTTGC
>NZ_JBHVDX010000376.1:0-5652 GCF_042802555.1 Streptomyces sp. NPDC057474
GCCCGGCGGGGGCCAACCGCGTGTCCTGCCCCCGCACACGGCGTCATTCGGAGCCCTTCTCCGCCGGCCGCTCCGCGTCCACCGGCGGAGGCGTCGGCCGTAGCCACAGCCACGCCAGGAAGAACGCCCCCAGCGCGAGCATCCCCAGCCCCGTCCAGAGGTTGATGTTGACCCCCTCCGCCTTGTCGATCTCGGAGTCGGACGCGGTGATGCCGGCGAGGGTGACGATGACGCCGTAGACGACGAAGAGGCCGCCGATGATGCGGCGGATGTCGAAGAGCTGGGCGGCGGTCGCGGACTTGCCCTGGAGTTCGGTGACCTCGCGTTGGACGTCGCGCTCGGAGTACCCGGAGGAACCAGAAGAACCGGAGTGCTCGGACATGGTGCTCCTCGGTGCCTAGAACGAGAACGGGATGTAGCAGGCCGCGGCCAGGACGATCGCGCTCCAGCCGAGCAGGGCGGGTCGGCGGTACCACGCGTCGTCGCCCGCGCCGGGCGGTTCCTCCATGCCGGGGGAGCGCGTGCCGTAGACCAGGCCCTGGAGGTCCGCCTCCGGCTTCGGCGCGGTGAAGAGCGAGACCGCCACCATGACCACGCCGCCCGCCACGAACCCCGCGATCGCCGAGACGAAGTTCGCTCCCTGGTCGGACGGGATGTCGATGACGTCCTGCTTGTAGAGGACGAAGTAGTTGATCATCGCCGCCGTGGTGCCGGCCAGCAGCCCCCAGAAGCCGGACTTCATCGAGGCGCGCCGCCAGAACATGCCGACGATGAAGACGACGAACATCGGCACGTTGAAGAAGGAGAACAGCGTCTGGAGGTAGCTCATGATGTTGGAGAAGGAGGACGCCAGGAAGGCCGTCCCGATGGACGCGAGCACGCCGATCGCCGTGATCAGGCGGCCGAAGCGGACGTAGTACGCGTCCTCCTCGTCCCGCTTCACGTACTTCGCCCAGATGTCCGTGGTGAAGACGGTGTTGAAGGACGAGATGTTCGCCGCCATGCCCGCCATGAAGGCCGCCAGCAGGCCGGTCACCGCGATGCCGAGGACGCCGCTCGGGAGCAGGTCCTCCATCAGGTACGGGATCGCGTCGTTGTACTGCAGGTCCGATTCCGCCGTGCCGATCTTCGGGACCAGGACCGCCGCCACCAGGCCCGGGATCATCACCAGGAAGACGATGAAGATCTTCGGGAAGGCGGCGATGAGCGGGGTGCGCTGGGCCGCCGACAGGTTCTTCGCCGACAGCGCGCGCTGCACCTCCGCGAAGTTCGTCGTCCAATAGCCGAAGGACAACACGAAGCCCAGTCCCAGGACGATCGTCAGCCAGTTCGCGCCGAGCGGGTTGTCGTTGCCGATGCCGGTGCCGCCCCAGGCCGTCACGAAGTCCGGCCCGCGGCTCTCCGTCAGGGAGTCGGAGAGGCGGTCCCAGCCGCCCACCTTCTTCAGGCCCAGCACGGTGATCGGGATGAGCGCCGCAAGGATCACGAAGAACTGGAGCACCTCGTTGTAGATGGCCGAGGAGAGGCCGCCGAGGGTGATGTACGCCAGCACGAAGATGCCGGCGACGACGATCGAGACCCACTGTGGCCACCCCAGCAGCGCCTCGACCACGATGGCGAGGGCGTAGAGGTTCACCCCGGCGATCAGGATCGCGGCGCAGGCGAACAGGATCGAGCTGAGCAGATGCGCGCCCCGGTCGAAGCGCAGCAGCAGGAACTCGGGCACGGAGCGGACCTTGCTGCCGTAGTAGAACGGCATCATCACCAGGCCGAGGAAGACCATGGCCGGGATGGCGCCGATCCAGTACCAGTGCGTGGTGTAGACGCCGTACTGCGCGCTGTTCGCGGCCATCCCGAGGATCTCCGTGGCGCCCAGGTTCGCCGCGATGAACGCGAGGCCCGTCACCCAGGCCGGCAGCGACCGCCCGGAGAGGAAGAAGTCCAGGCTCGTCCTCACCGACCGCCGGGCGGCGAACCCGATGCCGAGGACGACGACGAAGTAGATGGCCAGGATCGTGTAGTCGAGCCAGTCGACGGGGAGCCGCGACTCCGGTGGGATCCGCGAGACCGGCGACATCGGCGGGATTCTCCATGCGCAGCTCACTTAAGTTGGCATCTGGTGGTCTTTGTTTGTTTGTGATGGTGACGAGCGTCGGAACTTGTGCTTTGATGTGTTTGGTTCTGTTTGATGGGTGGGATGGGGAGTCCGGCGTGAAGAAGACCTCGACCCGGCTGGCCGACGGTCGTGAGCTGATCTACTACGACCTGCGCGACGACACCGTGCGCGACGCGGTGGACAAGCGGCCCCTGGAGCGCACCGTCACCACTTCGGAGGTACGCCGGGACCCGCTGCTCGGTGACTCGGTCGCGATCGCCTCGCACCGGCAGGGCCGCATCTACCACCCCCCGGCGAACGAATGTCCGCTCTGCCCCTCCGAGGGCGACCGGCTCAGCGAGATCCCCGACTCCTCGTACGACGCCGTGGTGTTCGAGAACCGCTTCCCGTCGCTGGCCGGTGACTCCGGCCGCTGCGAGGTCGTCTGCTTCACCTCGGACCACAACGCTTCCTTCGCCGACCTGACCGACGAGCAGGCCCGCCTGGTCCTGGACGCGTGGACCGACCGCACGGCGGAGCTGTCGCATCTGCCCTCCGTCGAGCAGGTGTTCTGCTTCGAGAACCGCGGTGCCGAGATCGGCGTGACCCTGGGCCACCCGCACGGGCAGATCTACGCGTACCCCTTCACCACACCCCGCACCGCGCTGATGCTGCGCTCCGTCGCGGCCCACAAGGACGCCACCGGCGGCGAGAACCTCTTCGACGCCGTTCTGGAGCGGGAGCTCGCCGACGAGCGGATAGTGCTCAGGACCGAGCACTGGGTCGCCTTCGTGCCGTACGCGGCGCACTGGCCGTACGAGATACACCTCTACCCGACGCGCCGCGTGCCCGACCTGCTCGCGCTCGACGAGGACGCGCGCTCAGAATTCCCCAAGGTCTATCTGGAACTCTTGAGGCGCTTCGACCGGATCTTCGGTGAGGGTGAGCCTTCGACGCCGTACATCGCCGCCTGGCACCAGGCGCCGTTCGGCACGCTGGAGGAGTTCGAGGGTGTCCAGCGTGAGGACTTCGCGCTTCACCTAGAGCTTTTCACCATTCGCCGCACCTCCGGCAAGCTGAAGTTCCTCGCGGGTTCCGAGTCCGGCATGAACGTGTTCATCAACGACGTGCCGCCGGAGCGCGCGGCCGAGCGACTGCGAGAGGTAGCGAGTTCATGAGCGGTAAGTACCTGGTCACCGGTGGCGCGGGGTATGTCGGCAGCGTGGTCGCCCAGCATCTGCTGGAGGCGGGCCACGAGGTCGTCGTCCTCGACAACCTCTCCACGGGCTTCCGCGAGGGCGTGCCCACGGGTGCGTCCTTCATCGAGGGCGACATCCGCGATGCCGCCAAATGGCTGGACTCCTCCTTCGACGCCGTCCTCCACTTCGCCGCGTTCTCCCAGGTCGGCGAGTCCGTCGTGAAGCCGGAGAAGTACTGGGACAACAACGTCGGCGGCACCATGGCCCTGCTCGGCGCGATGCGCGAGGCGGGCGTCCGCAAGCTGGTCTTCTCCTCCACGGCCGCCACGTACGGCGAGCCGGAGACGACCCCGATCGTGGAGTCCGCGCCGACGAAGCCGACGAACCCGTACGGTGCGTCGAAGCTCGCCGTCGACCACATGATCACGGGTGAGGCGGCGGCCCACGGCCTGGGCGCCGTGTCGCTGCGCTACTTCAACGTGGCCGGCGCGTACGGCTCCTGCGGTGAGCGTCACGACCCCGAGTCGCACCTCATCCCGCTGGTCCTCCAGGTCGCGCAGGGCGGGCGGGACGCGATCTCCGTCTTCGGCGACGACTACCCGACCCCCGACGGCACCTGCATCCGCGACTACATCCACGTCGCCGATCTCGCCGACGCCCACCTGCTGGCGCTGGACGCCGCGCGGCCCGGCGAACACCTCATCTGCAACCTTGGCAACGGCAACGGCTTCTCGGTGCGCGAAGTGATCGAGACCGTCCGCCAGGTGACCGGCCACCCGATCCCCGAGGTCGTCGCCCCGCGCCGAGCCGGCGACCCGGCCACCCTGGTCGCCTCGGCCGCCACGGCCCGCGAGCGCCTCGGCTGGAACCCGTCCCGCGCGGACCTCGCGGAGATCGTCGCGGACGCCTGGGAGTTCGCGCAGGCGCAGGCCAAGTGAGGCCGCGCGCCGAGTAGGGCGCCTTCGCGCCGGTGGCCGCCGAGTGGGACGTATGTGCGTCGGCGGGCGCCAAGTACTGTGCCGGCTCAGCCAGTTCATCGGCTGAGCCAGTTCGTCGGTTGAGTACGGAAAGGTCAGGGTCAGGGGATGAGCGAGGCTGTCGTCGTCGCCGAGCGGTTCGAGGAGCTGTACGGGGCGGAGCCGGAGGGAGTGTGGGCCGCGCCGGGCCGGGTGAACCTCATCGGCGAGCACACCGACTACAACGACGGCTTCGTCATGCCCTTCGCCCTTCCGCACACCACGATCGCGGCGGTGTCCCGGCGCACGGACGGTGTCCTGCGCCTGCACTCCGACGACGTCGAGGGCGGCGTGGTCGAGCTGTCCCTGGACGGGCTGATCCCGGAGGCCGACCGCGCCTGGACGGCGTACCCGTCCGGCGTCGTCTGGGCCCTGCGCGAGGCCGGCCACACGGCGGTGACCGGCGCCGACATCCACCTCACGTCGACGGTCCCGACGGGCGCCGGCCTGTCTTCGTCGGCGGCGCTGGAGGTCGTGGTGGCTCTGGCCCTCAACGACCTCTACGACCTGAACCTCAAGGGCTGGCAGCTGGCCCGTCTGTGCCAGCGCGCCGAGAACGTCTACGTGGGCGCCCCGACCGGGATCATGGACCAGACGGCGTCCGCGTGCTGCGAGACCGGCCACGCCCTGTTCCTCGACACCCGGGACCTCTCCCAGCGGCAGATCCCCTTCGACCTGGCCGCCGAGGGCATGCAGCTCCTCGTCGTCGACACCCAGGTCAAGCACTCCCACAGCGAGGGCGAGTACGGCAAGCGCCGCGCCGGCTGTGAGAAGGGCGCGGCCCTGCTCGGCGTCGACGCGCTGCGGGACGTCGCGTACGACGAACTGGACGCGGCCCTCGACCGCCTCGGCGACGAGGAGGAGGTCCGCCGCCTGGTCCGCCACGTGGTGACGGAGGACCAGCGCGTCGAACGTGTGGTCTCCCTCCTGCAGTCGGGCGAGACCCGAGCGATCGGCCCCCTCCTCATCGAGGGCCACGCCTCCCTGCGCGACGACTTCCGCATCTCCTGCCCCGAACTGGACCTCGTCGTCGACACGGCCCTCGCCTCCGGCGCCCTCGGCGCCCGTATGACCGGCGGCGGCTTCGGCGGCTCCGCGATCGTCCTCGTCGACGCCACCGACGCGGACGCGGTCACCAAGGCGATCGAGGAGGCCTTCGCCGCGGCCGACTTCACCGCACCCCGGGTGTTCGTGGCGGTGCCTTCGGCGGGGGCGCGACGGGTCTCCTGACCTTCCCCACCTTTCCCTTCGCTGCTTTCGTCGAGGGAGGGCGGCACCGGTCGGAGAAGCCGGTGCCGCCCTCCCGTCGTCACCGGGGGCGCGCCCTGCCGTCGTCATTGGG
>NZ_JBHVDX010000377.1:0-5651 GCF_042802555.1 Streptomyces sp. NPDC057474
CGTACGGGGTGCCGGGGCAGGCGGGTTCAGGCTGCCCAGTTACCACATGGGGTGATGTCTTGGGCTGAAACGGGAGATCGCCTCATGCTCCGCCAGGTCACCTGGCACCGTCGCGCGCGAATCGCGCCGACGATCAAGGAGTGGTGCATCCGGACACCGTAGTAAGGGAGTTGAGGATCATGCGGCAGCCCTTACCGTCTGGTCATGAAACCAGGCCGACGCCATCAGGACCTGCATCCGTGTGCGGTCGAACCGGCCGCCCTGCTTGAGCCCGCCCTCCAGAAGGGGCCGCCATGAGGCCGGGACCTCGGTAAGGGCGGTGTGGATCTGGGCGTCGGCCCAGGCCGCGAGGGGGCCGTTGAGCCAGGTGGGGACCGGGCTGGCGAAGCCGAGCTTGTCCCGGCTGCCCCAGACCTCGCGGGGAAGACAGAGGGCCTTCGCCGCGTCCCGCAGGATCCGCTTGCCCTCGGCGGGGTGGCAGGTCTTGTACTCCGAAGGCAGGCATGCGCCTCGCCATCGTCGCAACCGCCCACCTCCAGGCCCGCGACCTCGACCACGGCCTTGCACTCGGCCACCGGTCCGTCGACATCCTCGCCCGCGTCCAGTCCGACCGCGCCAAGGACTACGTACGCGAGTTCAACACCGCCCTCGCCCCCTGGCGACGCGAGCCGGCCGTCCGGGAGTTAGTCCACCGGACCCGCAAGGAACTCGGTGTCGCCGCCCGACCCGGCTGAAGGAACAAGGATCCACAGCGCAGAGCCGATGTCCAAGGCATGCAAGGCGAACACCAGACAGCCGCGGCTCAATGACCAGACATGCCCGGCGTCCGCTCCGCCGCAGTCAGGTCACGAGTCGCAGAACGTCTGTCAGGCCGCGCTCACCGGTACGGTGTTCCGCCGGCAGGATGTAGGTGCGCAGGCCGCAGGCGGCGGCGCCGCCGTCGCGGACGGGGTTGTCGCCGACCATGAGGGTGGCGCGGGGGTCTGCGCCGAGGTCGGCGCAGGCCTTGAGGAAGAGCTGCGGGTCGGGCTTTTCGCGGCCCTGCTCGTAGGAGATGACGCAGGTGTCGATCAAGGCGTCCAGCCCGTGGTGGGTGAGGTGGGTGCGCAGGTCCCAGGCGAAGTCGCTGACGATGGCGATGCGCAGTCCGCGTTCGTGCAGGGCGCGCAGGACCGGTTCGGTGTCGGGGTAGGGGATCCAGGCGTCCGGGGCGGTGAGTTCCCGGTAGGCCGTCTCCTCCGCGCCGCGCAGGAAGTCCACCTGCTCCCACCATGCGTGCATGGCGCGGCGGTGCTGTGCGGAGGAGAGGTCTCGGCCTTCCTGGAGGGCTACGACGGAGGGCAGCCGGAAGGCTGTTCGCAACTGGCCGGAGATCTCGGCCATCGAGCCGGGCTCGTTCAGCACGGCGAGGCGGCCGGTGGCGGCGCCGACCCGGCGCAGCCATGTCTCCAGGTCGATCATCTGGAAGATGGTGTTGCTGAAGTCGAACAGTACGGCCTGGACCGGTGGCACGGGCGCGGCCATCTCGGCGTCGCCGGGGCGGTAGGCGCTGGGGGTTTCGAACAGGGTGTGGATCACTGGGAGGGCTCTTCGGGTTCGACCGTCTCGACGTCGACTCCGAGGTCGCGCATGGCTGCGAGTTCCGCGTCGGGAACGGAGGTGTCGGTGATGACGGTGTGGTAGTCGGCCACGGTGCCGTATGCATACGTGGCGGTCTTGCCGAACTTGGAGTGGTCCGCCAGGAGCAGCGACTGTTCGGCGGAGGCGAGCATGGCCAGCTTCACCTCGGCGTAGTCGTTCAGCGGGTGGAAGAGGCGGCCTTCAAGGACGGCGGTGGCGGACATCAGGGCGAGGTCGGCCCGGAGCTGGGACAGGGCACGGGTGACGGTGGGGCCGGTGCAGGAGTTGAAGTCGCCGCGGTAGTGGCCGCCCAGCAGGGTGACGCTCACGCCCGGTGCGGACCCGAGGCGCTGTGCGAGGCCCACGGAGTTGGTGACTACGTGCAACTGGTCCAGCCTGGCCAGTGCGGGAAGCAGGGGGAACAGGGTGGTCGAGTCGTCCATGAGTAGCGTGCTGCCCGGCCTGATGCGGTCGGCGACGGCCGCGCACAGCGCGTTCTTGGCCGCGAGGGCGCTGTTCTCCCGGAAGCGGGTGGCCGTCTCCATGGTGAGAGCGGGGAAGGCGACGGCCCGCCCGCGCTGCTTGCGCAGCAGATGCCGCCCGGCGAGGTCGTCCAGGTCCCGGTGCATCGTCATGAGACTGACGTCGAAGTTTCGGGCGAGGTCGTCGATGCGGGTCTCGCCGTGTTCGGCGACATACTGCAGCACGGCCTGGCGCCGTTCCTCGACGGCGGCCTGGGACAGTCGCGTACGGGCTGTCATCACGCCCCTCCTTCCCGGTCGCTCCGGTCTCGCAGTTTCCCACACGGGCTGGCGAAAGCCGGGGCCCGTCCGACTCCCGGGCCTCGGACCATCCGTGCGGCGACAGCTGCGGCTTACGACGTACATGTACATACCTGCGTCCGTCACCTGCGTAGCCGCAGGCCTACGAACCTTCCACCGTGACCAGTACCTTGACCTGCTCGGGGTCGACGGACGCGGCGAACGCCTTGGCGGCGTCCTGCAGCGGGAAGGTGGCGGTGACGATCTCGGCGGTGTCCACGGCGCCGGAGGCGATCAGGGACATCGCGGTGCGGTAGTCGTCGCCGGTGTACATCAGGGTGCCCTCGATACGTATCTCCCGGTCCTGGACGAGGTCGAGGCGTACGGGGGTGGTCCCTGCGGCTCCGACGCCGACGACGATGATCGTGCCGCCCTTGGTGACCAGGTCGGTGGCCTGGGTTATGGACTGCTCGCGCGCCACACAGTCGAAGACGACGTCGATCGGTCCGCCGAGGGCTGCCCGGGCCTGGTCGGCGAGGTCGGTGGCGTCGGCGGCCAGGGCCGCGTCGGCACCGAGACGCAGGGCGCGATCCCGCTTGCCCGGCAGCAGGTCGGTGACGGCGATCTTCGCGGCGCCCGCGTGCCGGGCGGCGGCGAGGACGAGCAGGCCGATGGGCCCGGCGCCGAGGACGACGACCGTGCGTCCGGTGAGGTCACCGGCCTTCGCCACGGCGTGCACCGGGGTGGCCAGGGGCTCGACGAGGGCGGCCTCGATGTCGGTCATGCCGTCGGGGACGCGGTGGACGCGGTCGGCCGGGATGGTGAACAGGTCGGTCATGGCGCCGGGCGTCTGGCAGCCGAAGACCTTCAGTTCCTGGCAGATGTTGTAGCGGCCGGAGCGGCATTGGGGGCACCGGCCGCAGTACAGGTTGGGTTCGATGATCACCCGGTCGCCCGGCGCGAAGTCCTCGGCCCCCTTCCCCGCCGCGGCGACGACGCCTACCGCCTCGTGACCGGGGCGGTAGGGCAGGTCGATGAAGGGGTGATGGCCGGCCGCGGCATGGGTGTCGGAGCCGCAGATACCGACGACCGTGGTGCGTACGAGGAGTTCGTCGTCCTCGGGCACAGGCGTGGGCACCTGCTCGATCGTGATGTCGTCGAGGGAGCGGACGAGAACGCGGCGAATCTGCTCGGTCATGTGGGGGTTCCGTTCGGTTCGGGCGTTCATGCGGAGGCGAGGCCGGGCTGGATCTGGATCTTGCGGCCGATGCCCGCCTGGAAGCGGGCGATGGCGTCCGGGAACGCCGCCAGGGGGAGGCGGTCGCTGATGAAGACGCGCGGGTCGATGACACCGGTGGCGAAGAGGTCGGCGGCACGTTCGAAGCTGTGCAGGACGGCCATGGAGCCGGTGATGGTGATCTCCTGGTTGTAGATCTTGTACGGCTCGATGGTGGCCCGGGTGGCGTAGTCGGCGACCCCGAACTGCAGGTACGTGCCGCCCTTGCCGACCCGGCCGAGGGCGTCCTGGATGGCCTTCGCGTTGCCGGTGGCGTCGACGACGAGGTCCCAGCCGTAGTTCGGCCGGTCGAGCTCGTCGGCGGACGCGGCACCAGCGGAGCAGCCCAACTGCCCTGCCGTGGCCAGGCGTTCGGCGTTGATGTCGACGACGTCGACGCTCGCGGCGCCGGTTGCCTTGGCGAGCTGGAGCATCATCAGGCCCATGGTTCCGGCGCCGTAGACGAGCACGCGGGAGGCGAGTCGGCTGCGCAGGACGTCGTAGCCGCGCACCGCGCAGGACAGCGGCTCGATCAGGGCCGCGTCCTGGACGTCTACGTGGTCGGGCAGTCGTACGCAGTTGGCGACGGGTGCCACGGCGTACTCGGCGGCGGCGCCCGGGTGGGTGACGCCGATGGCGGCCCAGCGTTCGCAGAGGTTGTTGTGGCCGAGACGGCAGTAGTGGCACTCGAAGCAATACAGCGACGGGTCCACGGCGACCTGGTCGCCGATCGCGAGTTCGGTGACCTCGCTGCCGAGGCCCACGACCTCTCCGGCGAACTCGTGGCCGGGGATGATGGGCAGCTTGGGGGCGAACTCCCCTTGGAGGATGTGCAGGTCGGTGCCGCACAGTCCGGTGGCCGCGACCTCGACGACAACCTCGCGCGGGCCGGGGGCCGGGTCGTCGACGGTGGTGAGTTCGACGTTGCCAGGTCCGGTGATGACGGCTGCCTTCACTTGACTGCTCCCAGGGAGAGGCCGCGGACGAGCTTGTCCTGGGCGGCGAATCCGGCGATGAGGACGGGCAGGGAGACGAGGGTGGCCGCGGCGCACAGGCGGGCCAGGAAGAGGCCCTCGTTGGTGATGAAGCCGACGAGGAACACGGGCGCGGTGGAGGCCTGGGTCGCGGTGAGGTTGACGGCGAACATGAACTCGTTCCAGCTGAAGATGAAGCAGATCAGCGAGGTGGCGGCGAGTCCGGGCATGGCGACGGGTGCGACGACCCGCCACAGCACGGTGAGCAGGCCCGCGCCGTCGACCTCGGCGGCTTCCAGGATCTCCTTGGGGACCTCGGCCAGGAACGAGCGCATCATCCAGACCGCGATCGGCAGGTTCATGGCGGTGTAGAGGATGACCAGCGTCCAGACGTTGTCCAGCATCCCGGCGTCCTTGACGATCAGGTAGACCGGCAGCAGGGCCGCGATGGCCGGGAGGAACTTCGTGGACAGGAAGAAGAACATCACGTCGGTCCACTTCTCGACCGGCTTGATGGACAGCGCGTAGGCCGCCGGTACCGCCAGGGCGAGGACGAGCAGCGTCGAAAGGATGCTGGCCATGGCCGAGTTGAGGAGGAAGGGGGTGATGTCCCGGCTGAACAGCAGCTTGTACTGGTCGAAGGTGACGGGGGCGAAGGGGGTCGGCGGGTTGGTCGCCGCGTCGGCCTCCTGGTGGAAGGAGGTGAGCACCATCCACGCCACCGGTGCGAAGAACGCCAGCGTGGCCAGCCAGGCGACGAACGTCCACAGGGGGGACAGGCGCGGGGAGTTGGGGTCGTCCTTGCGGCGGAGGAGCTTCTTGAACCTGCCCCCCGGGGCGGCGACTGCTGCGTGGGTCATCGGGATGTCTCCTCGCGGAACAGCGACGCGATGGTGCGCAGCGCGAAGGTCGCGATGACGAACGCGCCGAGGACGACGACGACACCGGCGGCGGCCGCTTCGCCGTACTCGTACTTGCGGAACATGGTCAGGTAGATCTCGTAGGGCAGGTTGGTGGTCT
>NZ_JBHVDX010000378.1:0-5647 GCF_042802555.1 Streptomyces sp. NPDC057474
GTCGGTGCGCTGCGCCTGGGTGACCGGCACACCATCGCCGACGGCGCCGACCTGCCCACTGGAGTGGCCGAACGCCTGGCCGGCTTCGTGACCGGCGCCGAACAACTGCGTGCGCTGCGGACGTCGGTGCTCGACCGCCGTATCGGCTGGGCCGAGTCGTACAAGCGATACACCACGACGATCTCCACGGCCTTCGGCGTGGGCGGCGCGCTCACCGGCATCCAGGACGCCGACCTAGGCTCCGACGCTCGCGTGCTGCTCGAGTTCTCGCGCGCCGGCGAGGCCCTGGCCCAGGAGGACGCGCTCCTGGCCGGCGCCCGCCTCGCCGGAACCCTCGACCGCGAGCGGTTGCGCCTGTTCACCGGCGCCGTCGACACCCGCCGCACCCTGACCGAAGCGGCCGGTGCGGATCTGCGCGGCCCCGAACGTGCCGCCTGGCAGGAACTCGCCGGAGGAAGCGCTTACGCCGACCTGCGCGCCGTCGAGGAGGAGGTGCTTGCGAGCCACCCCGGGGCCCAGGCGCTCGATGCCGCTCCCGAAGCAGCCTGGAAGTCCGCCCACGCGCGCGTGCAGGAAGACATGCGCGGCATCGAGTCCGACGCCGGACGTGAAGTCGCCGACCGGGCCGACCCGTTCACCCGGGCCCTGCTCACCCCCGCGGGGGCCGCGGTGCTCCTCGGCCTCGCCGCCGTCGCCGCCTCCCTCGTCATCTCCGTACGCATCGGACGCGGCCTGGTCGTCGAGCTGGTGAGTCTGCGCAACGGGGCTCTGGAGATCGCCCGCCGCAAACTGCCCCACGCCATGCGGAAACTGCGCGCCGGAGAGGAGATCGATGTCAATACCGAGGCCCCGCCCGGGCCACCCGCGGAGGACGAGACCGGTCAGGTCGCCGAGGCCCTGGGCACCGTGCACCGAGCGGCCCTCCGCGCGGCGGTCGAGCGCGCCGAACTCGCCGGCGGCATCTCCGGGGTCTTCGTCAACCTCGCCCGCCGCAGCCAGGTCCTCGTGCACCGCCAACTGAGCCTGCTCGACAGCATGGAACGCCGCTCCGACGACCCCGACGAACTCAGCGACCTCTTCCGCCTCGACCACCTCACCACTCGTATGCGACGCCACGCGGAGAGCCTGATCATCCTCTCCGGGGCCGCTCCGGGGCGCGCCTGGCGTATGCCCGTCTCACTGACGAACGTCGTCCGCGCGGCCGTCTCCGAGATCGAGGACTACGCGCGCGTGGAGGTACGACAACTCCCCGAGGCGAAGATCGTCGGCACAGCGGTCGCCGACCTCACCCACCTCCTGGCGGAAATCGTGGAGAATGCCGCCCAGTTCTCGCCGCCCCACACGCGCGTACGGATCACCGGGGAACCGGTCGGCAACGGCTACGCCGTCGAGGTCGAGGACCGGGGGCTCGGCATGGGCAAGGAGACCCTCACCGAGGCCAATCGCCGGATCGAACAGTCCGAGGCCCTCGACCTGTTCGACAGCGACCGGCTGGGCCTGTTCGTGGTGAGCCGCCTCTCCGCCCGCCATGGCATCAAGGTCCACCTACGGACCTCGCCCTACGGCGGCACCACCGCGGTGGTCCTCCTCCCCACCACCCTGCTGCACAGCGGCGCGCCGGAACGTTCCCCCCGACCCACCGCCGAAGCACGGCCGCAGCCCGAGGAACGCGAGTACGCGCGCGTGGCCGCCGCCCCGCAACAGGAACCCGTCGAACAGTCCGCCGACCGGCGCGCCCTCATGGCTCCCGTCGCCTCCGCCGGGCAGACCACTGCGGACGGCCCCCCCGAGCCGCCGCCCGGCGTCACCACTCTGCGGCCGCACCGCCACCCGCCGGAACCGGAGTTCGCCGACGAACTGCCGCGCCGCGTACGCCAGGCGCACCTGGCACCCCAGTTGCGCGAACAGCGCACCGGGCAACCCGCGCCGACGGCAACCGCCCGGGCGGACGACGACCGCACTCCGGAACTCGTACGAGACCGCATGGCGGCCTACCGCGACGGCTGGGCACGAGGCGGCGGCAGGGCACCCGGCCGAGGCGTCACCCACGGCCCCGCGACGGGCAGCGACAGCAGCGAAGGAGACCCCGCATGATCCAGGATCCGAGCACCAGGGCCACCGAGCGGCCCGGTGAACTCGACTGGCTGCTGGACGACTTGGTACTGCGTGTACACGAGGTACGGAACGCCGTGGTGCTGTCCAACGACGGACTCGCAGTCGGCGCCTCCAGCGACCTCAAGCGCGAGGACGCCGAGCACCTGGCCGCCGTCGCCTCCGGCTTCCACAGCCTCGCCAAGGGCGCAGGCCGCCACTTCGGCGCAGGCGGCGTACGCCAGACCATGGTGGAGATGGACGACGGCTTCCTCTTCGTGGCCGCCGCCGGAGACGGCTCCTGTCTTGCCGTCCTCACCTCGGTCACGGCCGACATCGGGCTGGTGGCGTACGAAATGGCGCGGTTGGTGAAACGCGTCGGCGAGCACCTCCGCGCACCGACCCGCGCCGGCGCCCGCCCGCCCGCGGCCGGATGAACCAGGGACGGGCCGTGCTCATGACCGAAGGCAGCACAGGCGCTTCGCACGAGCCGCCGGGCAGTCGGTGGTACGACAGCGAGGCCGGGCCGCTCGTCCGCCCCTACGCCATGACGGGCGGCCGCACCAGGCCCGGCCCGAGCGGCGTCTGCTTCGACCTGATCGCACTGGTCTCGCTCGACACCGGCGCACCCGGCGTCGACGACGGCACCTTGCTCGGCCCGGAACACCGCGCGCTCATCGAACTGTGCCGAACCGAGACCCAGTCGGTCGCCGAACTCGCGGCGGGCGCCGACCTGCCCGTCGGCGTGGTGCGGGTGCTGCTCGGCGACCTCCTGGAGCTGGACTACGTCACCGTCAGTCGCCCCGTACCGCCCGCGCAACTGCCGGACGAGCGGATCCTGCGCGAGGTGATCGAGGGTCTGAGGGCGCTGTAGATGAACAAGCACTTGGGTCCGTCCCGTACCGACTTGTGCATCCGATCCGGCACCGAACGTGCACAAAGCGTTTGGTGTCAGGAAACAACGGTCCAACGCCACATAGAAGGGCGGCAGTTGCCATGATGCTGACTCCGCACAGCCGTATCGATGTCGACCACGGCCGACACTCCCGAGAGAAGTGATCGATGGTCTCCGAGCACACCGAAGAGTCAGACGACGACACAGGCGCCCTGGCATTGAAGATCCTCGTCGCCGGTGGATTCGGCGTGGGCAAGACCACGCTGGTCGGCGCGGTCAGCGAGATCAGGCCGCTGCGCACCGAAGAACTCCTCAGCGAGGTGGGCCAGTCGGTGGACGACACCGACGGGGTGGACCAGAAGGTCACCACCACCGTCGCCATGGACTTCGGGCGCATCACCATCAGGTCCGGGCTCTCGCTCTACCTGTTCGGCACACCGGGCCAGGACCGGTTCTGGTTCCTGTGGGACGAGTTGGCGCAAGGGGCGTTAGGTGCCGTCGTCCTCGCTGACACGAGGCGACTCCAGGACTGCTTCCCGGCCGTGGACTACTTCGAGCACCGGCACATCCCGTTCGTGGTCGCCGTCAACTGCTTCTCGGGAGCCCGCGCGTACGACGCCCCCGACGTCTCCCGCGCGCTCGACCTCGACCAGGGCACCCCCGTGGTCCTCTGCGACGCCAGGGACCGCGAGTCCGGGAAGGAAGTGCTGATACGGCTGGTCGAATACGCCGGACGGATGCATACCGCCCGGCTGCTCGACTCCGTGGGCTGAAGCGGCGTCAACACTCCCGTTCCTGGCCGGTTTCCGTCCCTTGACGCTGCTGTTTCGGGTGGGGAAGCGCCCGTTGTCGCCGTTCGCGAAGAAGACCCGCCATTCCTTGTCGGTCATCTTCCTTGCCATGTCCCCATCCTGCTTGCTCCGACGGCAGCAGTGGGGAAGGCTGAATCGTCGGATCCTCCTTGGCAGGGGGGAACGACGAAACGGGGAGTACGAACGATGGCGCAGAACGCGGGACTCGGTTGGCTGCTGGACGACCTGACCGAGCGCGTGGAACCCATACGGCACGCCTTGGTGCTGTCCAACGACGGACTGGTCACCGCGGCGAGCACCGGCCTGCGGCGCGAGGACTCCGAACACCTCGCCGCGGTTTCCTCGGGTCTGCACAGCCTCGCCAAGGGCTCGGGCCGCCACTTCGGCGCCGGTGACGTACGGCAGACGATGATCGAGTTCGACGACGCGGTGCTCTTCGTCACCGCGGCCGGACCGGGCAGCTGCCTGTGCGTGCTCAGCGCCGCGGAGGCGGACATCGGTCAGATCGCCTACGAGATGACGCTGCTCGTCAACCGCGTCGGTGAACACCTCCGAGTGGACGCCCGCCAGCCCGAACGCTCGGCCGCACTGGACCGCTGACCTGCTGCTTTCGCCGTTGCGGGCAGAGTTATCCACAGGCCCGCCACGACTTTCGGCGAACGGGCTACGGTTTTTCCCGAGGCGAGCGCGAGACCAGCGCGAGCACCGCACCACACGGGGGAGAACCGCCATGTCCGGCGACACCATCACGCAATCCGCCACGCACGCCACGACCACCGACCCTGGCACGCCCACCACACCGAGCAGCGCCCCGGCACCGGCCCGGGCGACCGGCCGCACCCTCGCGCCGAGCCGTGCCGCTCGCGAACTGGGCCTGAAACGGGGAGAACTCGACCTCGCCGTACAACTGGGCTGCCTACGAACAGTCGACGACGGAGGCGGAGGCCGACGGGTCACACGAGCGGAGATCGACCGGATCCGTGCCGAGAAGGGCTTCCCGGAAGCGCTGCGGGAACGCGTCGAGGCCGTGAGTTCCAACACGGCCGCCGAGATTCTGGGCGTGCCGGTCTCTCGGTTCATGCGTCTCGCACGGCTGGGGACGGTCACCCCGGTCAAGTTCCATCTGAACCGCCACCGCGCCGTGGTCTGGCTCTATCCGGCGGCCGAACTACGGCATTTCGCGGCCGACGAGAACAACACCCCATGGCTGACGGGTCGTATGCCGGAGGACTTGAGGCATCAGCTGGACGCGGGGCTGGACCTGCGCCCCCGGAACTGGCGAGGACGCCATCTCGGATTCCTGCTGCGGCAGGCCGACGATCCCTGGAGGCGCGCTGCCGCACCGGCCTCCCTGCTCGATCCGATCCAGGTCGCGGAGATCGTCCAGGACCCCTACGAGCGCGCCCACTTGAACCGCCACCGGCCCGCACGGGCCGACCACGGCCCGCCCGACTCGCCCGCCGCACAGATCACCGCGCGGATCATGACGGCGGACGACCCCGATGAGATCGAATGGCTGCGGACGGACCTCCGGCAGTCCCTCGTCGAGGCCCGCGCCCACCGACTCGCGCCGAGGCCCCGCCGGAAAGTGCCGGCGTCGACCGCCGCCGCCCGGCACGGGACACCCGTTGTAGCAGCGCGACCGGCGCCCGAGGGCGGGCGGCGTCCCGGGAAATCGAGGCCGACGACGGCCGCGGCCCCCGAGGGGCGACGCGGCCTGTTGGGCCGGCTTCGGCGCAGACACCCCTGACCTGCCGGTCAGGCGCCGAGCTTGCGGGGTCGCCGCCCTCGGGGCCGCGCACGGTACGGGCACCGACCCGCTCGCCCCAGGTCTGCAGCTGATCGGCGG
>NZ_JBHVDX010000379.1:0-5499 GCF_042802555.1 Streptomyces sp. NPDC057474
GCGGCAGAGGGGCCGAGGGGGCGAGGGGCTGAGGGGCCGACGCGGGCTGGCGTGTCGTCAGTCTTCGCAGGAGAATTCCCTGTCGCCGACATCGCTCACGCAGACGTCTCTGCCGAGGTCCCCGTCGGAGTAGTCGTTGCCGCCCAGGCCGTCCTGGGCGGTGATGCGGTCGTTGCCGGCGCCGCCCACCACGGTGTTGTTGCCCGTGCCGCCGACGAGGTCGTCGTCGGCCGATCCGCCGTACAGGCTGTCGTCCCCCCCCTCGGCGCCGCCCAGGACGGCGCGGAGGCCGGTGCCCAGCGCGTGGAGCTGGTCGTTGCCGGTCTGGCCGTAGATCGAGGCCCGCAGCTGGTCTGCAGCAGCACCGAGTCGTTCAGGTCCCCCGTCTGGATGATCATCGTCCGCGTGCCGACGGGGGCAGGTCACCGAGTTTGACGACGTTGGCGCCGGAAGCGGTGATGGTGAGCCGGTTGTCCTTGCCCGTGTCGGCGTTGACATTGATGAAGGCCGAGTTCGCGGTCACTCCCGTCCGGACTGCCCCCAATTGGGCTGCGGTCGGGGGTGGGGCTGTGACGGTCCGGGGGAGGCGTCTGGCCCGCGGGGGTCCGACGGGGGCCGCTGGGCCTGTGGGGTCCGCTGGGCCTGTGTGGTCCGACGGGCCTGTGGGGTCCGACGGGCCTGTGGGGTCCCATGGGTGGGCCGCCCGTCCTGCGACCCCCCGTCGGTCACTGCTCGTCCGCGTACCGCTTGGCCAGGGCGATCAGCGAGGCGCGGTCGGGGCGGCCGGTGCGGTCGCGGAGGCTGGCGAGGTGCTTTTCGACGGTGCGGGGGGAGAGGAAGAGGTGCTCGGCGATCTCCTGGTTGCCGAGGCGGGCGCCGAGCAGGCGCAGGACCTCGTACTCCCGGGCGGTCACCCCCGCGCGCCGCAGTTCCTGCGGGATGGTGTCGTGGCCCCGGCGGCGGCGCGGCACGGGGGAGCCGGCGTCGCGTAGCAGGGCCCGGCACGCGGCCGACACCCGGGTCGTGCCCCGCTCGTGGAAGAACTGCTCGGCGGCGTGCAGCCATTCGACGGGCCGGCCCCAGTCGTCGGCGAGTGCGGCCTGGGCGCCCAGGCGCAGACAGAGGTGGGCGGCCAGGGGGATGGCGGCGGTCCCGGCCAGGGCCTCCTCCGCCGCCTTGGCGGCCTCGGCGGCCCGGCCCTCGCGGCCCAGCAGGACGGCCCGGGACCAGCCGGCGAAGGGGCGGTCCCAGTGGACCTGGGTGAGCCGTTCGGTGCCGGGGCCGTCCAGTTCGGCCCAGTCGGTCGCGCCGCGAAGGGTGCGCAGCAGGAGGTACGGGCCGAGGAAGCCGGTGACGCCACGGGTACTGGGCAGAGCCCGCATGACGCCGTCCGCCTCGGTGAACTCGGCCAGCGCGCGGTCGGGTTCCTCCCGCAGCAGGGAGCAGATGCCCTGGGCCCAGCCCCACACGGAGGTGTCGGCGTAGCCCCAGAGTGCCCCGGCACTCCGCCCGGCGAGCGCGCGCTCCAGGGTGCGCAGGGTCGCGTCGAGCTTCTCCCGCTCCCCGAGCGATGCGGCGATGATGCCGTCCACGCCGGCGCCGATCAGCTCCACCTCGCGCAGCCGCAGTCTGCGGGCCGTCGCCTGGAGGCGACGCGCGGACTCCGTCGCCCGGTCCTGTTCGTCGCGCAGGATGTGGGCGAGGGTCAGATGCATGTCGGCCCAGGCCGTCATGAGCACCGCCCCGGTCTCCTCGGCGGCCCCGCGCGCGGCGAGCAGCCGGTCCGTGCCGGTGAACCGGAGCCGGTCGAGCACACCCAGTTCCAGCAGGCCACGGATCCGCCAGACCGGCAGCGCGTGGGTCTCGGCGGTGGCGACCAGTCGGGCGAACGCGTCCTCCGCCTCGCCGAGATCCCGGGGCCGCAGGCAGTACCCGAGCATGTTCAGCGCTTTGCACGCCACCTCCGGCAGCCCCACCTCCTCGGCGGTCGCGACGGCGCCCTCGGCGAGCGCGTGGGCGCTCTCCAGCCGGTCCGGGCGCCGCGAGTTGAGCACCAGGTGGGCGGCGACCGCGTCCAGGGCGGCGCGGGACGCCGGGTCGGGCGTGTCGCCGAGCAGGTCCCTCGCCTGCCGTACGGCGGTCAGGCCCTCCTCCCACTGCTGTGCGGTCGCCGCGGCCCGCGCCCGCGTCAGGAAGCCCGCCGCTCGCCGGGCGGACGGCGCGCCCCACACGGTCAGGACGCGGTCCAGCCGGTCCCCGAGTTCGGGCACGCGCCGTACGTCACCGGTGAGGACCAGTGCGCCGAGCAGTTCCTCCAGCAGCCGGGCCACGACCTCGGGCGGCGCGTCCGGGGTGTCGGCGGTCAACTCCAGGCCCCGGTCGAGGAGTTCCACCGCGGTCAGCAACGCGCCCCGCGCGACCGCCTGCCGGCCGGCGCGCGTGAGCAGCACGGCCGCCCGCGCCGGCCGGCCGCCGGCGACGCACAGCTCCGCGGCGAGGCGGTAAAGGTCGTCGCCGGCGTCTCCGCCGAGCGGTTGGTGGGGGTCGCGTGGCAGAACGGGTGGGGCGGGTGGGGCGAGTGCGAGGGGAGTTTCGGGCTCTGCGGACGAGGGGCCGGGAGAGCCGACTGCCTCGCCGCCACGGGGAGGTGGGACGGGAAGGCCGCCCGGCTCGTGGCCACGGGCTTTCCGCGCGGCCGGCGCGTCGAGGTCTGCCGTGCTCAACGGGCCCGGGCGTGTCGGGTCGTCCCCGCCGACGAGCGACCCTCCAAGGCTCGCCCTGTCGAGGCCCGTCCCCGCAGGGTTCACTCCCTCGCGGCTCGCCCCGCCGAGATTCGCTTCCTCGCGGCTCGCCCCGCCGAGGTTCGCTTCCTCGCGGCTCGCCCCGCCGAGGCTCGCCTCCTCAGGGCTCACCTCCTCAAGAACCGCCCCCTCACGCCTTGCCTTCTCACCACTCACCCCGTTCGCCGCCTCGATCGCGTCCGCCGCCGCCAGGCAGAGGGCCGCTCGTTCCGGTGGGAGCAACCGTCGGGTGATGGCGTCGGCGGTCAGGGCGTGGCGGAAGGTGTGCCAGCCGGGGTCCGACGGGGTGGTGGCGCCGGAGACGAGGTGGGCATGGGCCGCGCGCCGGAGCTGGGTGAGGGCGGTGGCGTGGTCCAGGCCCGCGGCGCGGGCGGCGATGTCCACGGGGAAGCGTCGGCCGAGGACGGCCGCCGCCTCCAGCAGGGCGATGCCGGGCGGTGGCAGCTGGTCCACGCGTTGGAGGACGGCGGCGGCGACGGTGGCGGGGACACCGGCGTCGAGCGAGCCGGTCACCGTCCAACGGGAGTCCCCTTCCCGGACGAGACCGCCGCCGTCGACCATGGCACGCAGCAGCTCCTCCACCACGAAGGGGACGCCCTCGGAAACGGTGTGCAGCCGGTCGAGCACCGCCGCCGGGACGTCCTCGGCGGTGTCGTGGCCCAGACACCGGGCGGCCAGCTCGGCGGTGCCGGCCGGCCCGAGGCGGGCGAGGCGGACCGTACGGGCCGTACGACGGGACGTGGCGGCCTCGGCGAGGCCGAGCGCCGGGCCGGACTCCCCGCGCAGGGTGGCCAGCAGGACGGCCCGCTGACCGGAGAGGTTGTCCGTCAGATAGTCGACGATGGCGAGCGTGTCGGCGTCCGCGTCGTGCAGATCCTCCAGTACCAGGACGCAGCCGCCGTCGCGGCCGAGGACGTGCAGGAGCCGTAGCACCGCCTCGGCGTACCCGACCAGCGGTGCGCCGTCCTGCGGTGCCAGCCCGCACAGCCGGGACAGCAACGGCTCGTAGAGGCCCAGGTCCCCGCCCGAGGGCGCCCCGTCCCCCCGTAACCCCGAGAACACCGCCTCCGCCAGCGGACGCAACGGCACCGCGCGCCCGGCGGACGCGGCCCGCCCGCGCAGGACCCGTGACCCGGCGTCAGCGGCGGCGGAAGCGGCTTCCTCGACGAGCCGGGACTTGCCGATACCGGGCTCACCCAGCACGAACACCGACGAACCCCGCCCGTCCCGGGCCGCCCGGACCGCAGCCGCCAGAAGGCCCCGCTCGGCTTCCCTGCCGACCAGAGCGGGCGACGACAGCGACGAGAACGACGAGAACGACGGCACCGAAGAGAACGACGACAACTCCAGGCCCCCTGCGCCCTGTCGGGATGGTGGTGGCAACCCTCGTACGCCCCCGTACGACATCCCCCGCCGGGCACCCCTCGAAAGCGCCTTCGAGGCGCGTACAGGGTAGCCCCCAGTTCCACAGGGGTATTAGCTGCTTGCCAAGGAGTGCGTACGGGGCCGAATTGGCTCGATCGTGTGATGGTCGGCTTCCGGGCTTGCGCCGCCCTGGGCTGTTTGGGACAGCGCAATCGTGCGATCTGGGACGCGAGGTACGGCGTCAGCGTGCGGGGCCCCTGTTCCACCAGAGGATGGTTCAGGGCCTCTCCGTCGCCTCTGGCTGTACCTGTGTGGCCAGGTCGTGCAGGGCTGTGTCCATCAGCGGCCTCCGGCCGCGGGGGCCTCCCGGGCCCGGACCACGCACAGGAGGTGTGTCGCCGCCCCGGGGTCGAGTACGCCGGGGACCAGCTCGCCCAGGACCGTTCGGGGCGCGCGGCTGAACGGGCTCACCCCCGCTCAGTCCACAGGAACGGTCGCACAACTACATGGGGGATCTTCCCCGATACCCGGGGGCCCGGCTTCCGGCACGCTTCTGTTTCGGCAGGGCAGGGGGGACAGGGCATGGCCCGGGGGAACATGCCCTGCCTGCTTCTTTTTCTTTCGGCAGGGAGGTCGTCATGCAGCGTGCCCGGATCTGGGTCGCCGCCGGAGTGCTGGGCGTGGTCCTGTGCGGGTGTTCGTCATCCGCCGGAACCTCGGGAACCACCGGGGCCGGGAGCGGTGGCGGGTCGTCGTCGGCCGGTGCCGCCGCGGACGAACCGGAGGTGCCGGTGACCACCCAGGACCTGGAGCGGGTCTGCACGGACGGGCTCGGCTTCGAGGGGCTCCCGGCCTACGACCGTACGAAGAAGACCGTGCACCCGGCGCAGCTCATGAACAGCGCCGGTGACGGCTGGACGAGCAGCGTGCCCGTGGACGGCGACTTCCCCAAGGGCTGGTTCCTCGGCTACGAGGACAAGCCGGAAGAGGCGGAGCTGGTCGTCTGCGTCGAGCGCACCAAGGCCACCGCGACCGGCAAGGTCTGCGACATGGAGGCCGACGGCAAGCCGCTGAAGATCCGGACGTACAACACCTCGTACCGGGTGCGGGTCGTCGAGGCGCGCACCGGCAAGGAGCAGTACGGGTACAAGGGCAAGGCCGAGTCCGACGAGTGCCCTGTCTACATTTTCACCTCGGACGACGAGGACGCCGACAAGTACTACAACGAGGTCCGTCCCGAGGACTACCGCAAGCGCGTCAAGCCGTACATCGCGCCGTAGCCGCCGAGCCGCCGCTGACGCCGGTCGGGCGCCCCGGAGTCGCTCTCCGGGGC
>NZ_JBHVDX010000380.1:0-5476 GCF_042802555.1 Streptomyces sp. NPDC057474
CGTATCAGTGCGTGTCGGTGCGCATACTGAGGCGTACCGAGATGTCGTACAGGGAGCGCGGCTGAGTGGGAGTGACGGAACCGGGGAACCGCGGGCCGGAGGCGGACCGCAAGCCGGTGTCGGACGCGGCGGGCGGCACGTTCGTGCCGGTGGGCTTCGTCCTGGGGATCGACGGCGACGCGTCGGTGACCTCGGAGTTCGCGATCCCGGCCGGGCTGGACGTGCCGGCCGCCGGGCCGGAGCCGGAGGCGCAGACGACCTCCGAGTTCGCCCTGCCGGAGGGGCTGGCGCCGCCCGAGCCGGTGGCGACGGAGCAGGAGGGGTCCGCGTTCAGTCTGCCGCGGACCTACAGCGCGCGGCACGCGCCGGTCGCGTTCACGCCGCCGGGCGGGATTCCGGCCGTCAGCCTGACCAAGGACGTGCCCTGGCAGGACCGGATGCGCACGATGCTGCGGATGCCGGTTGCGGAGCGGCCCGCGCCGGAGCCTCCGGCGCGCGCGGAGGGCGAGTCGGGGCCCGCCGTGCCGCGTGTGCTCGACCTCACCCTGCGTATCGGCGAACTGCTGCTGGCGGGCGGCGAGGGCGCGGAGGACGTGGAGGCGGCGATGTTCGCCGTGTGCCGGTCCTACGGCCTCGACCGCTGCGAGCCGACCGTGACCTTCACCCAGTTGTCGGTCACCTACCAGCCGTCGCTGGTGGACGACCCGGTCTCGGCGTCCCGGATCGTCCGGCGCCGGGCCACCGACTACACCCGGCTCGCGGCCGTCTTCCAGCTGGTGGACGACCTCAGCGACCCGGAGAGCGCGATCTCGCTGGAGGAGGCCTACCGGCGGCTCGCGGAGATACGGCGCAACCGGCACCCGTATCCCGGCTGGGCGCTGACCGCGGCGAGCGGGCTGCTCGCGGGCGCCGCGTCCGTGCTGGTCGGCGGTGGGGTCGTGGTCTTCGTCGCCGCGGCGTTGGGTGCGATGCTCGGCGACCGGCTGGCCTGGGTTTGCTCGGGGCGGGGGCTGCCGGAGTTCTACCAGTTCCTGGTGGCGGCGATGCCCCCGGCGGCGATCGGGCTGGCGCTGACCTTGGTGCACGTGGACGTGGAGGCGTCCGCCGTCATCACCGGTGGGCTCTTCGCGCTGCTGCCCGGGCGGGCGCTGGTCGCGGGCGTGCAGGACGGGCTGACCGGGTTCTACATCACCGCCTCCGCGCGGCTCCTGGAGGTCATGTACCTCTTCGTGGGCATCGTGGTGGGGGTGCTGCTCGTCCTGTACTTCGGCGTGAAGCTGGGCGCCGAGTTGAACCCGGACGCGGCGCTCGGCAGCGCGGACCGGCCGCTGTTGCAGCTCGGGGCCTCGATGCTGTTGTCGTTGACCTTCGCAGTGCTGCTTCAGCAGGAACGATCCACCGTGCTGGCGGTGACCCTGAACGGGGGTGTCGCCTGGGCCGTGTACGGGGCCATGCACGACGCGGGCGGGATCTCGCCGGTCGCCTCCACGGCCGTGGCCGCGGGGGTGGTGGGGCTGTTCGGGCAGTTGTTGTCGCGGTATCGGTTCGCTTCCGCGTTGCCCTATACGACCGCTGCGATCGGGCCGTTGCTGCCGGGGTCGGCGACGTATTTCGGGCTGTTGGGTCTGGCGCAGAACGATGTGGACGCGGGGTTGGTGTCGCTGACGAAGGCGGCGGCGTTGGCCATGGCCATCGCGATCGGGGTGCACCTCGGGTCCGAGCTGTTCCGGTTGTTCCTGCCGGGGGCGGCGCGGGCTGGGCGTAAGGCCGCGAAGCGGACCAGGGGGTTCTGAGCGCCTGACAGCTCGGGGGTACGGGTGCGTTGGCGGGTGCGTGCGGGTACGTCGTGGTTGCTCGCGCCCACGCGGCGGAGCCGCACATCGATACAGCCCCGCGCCCCTGAAGACAAAAGCACCCGCGCCCCCGGGTGACGGGAGCGCGGGTGGACGACCTGTCGGTCAGTACTGCGGGTAGTCCTGGCCCTGGTAGCCCTGCTGGTTCTGGTTCGGGGGGTACTGGTTGCCCTGGGGGTACTGGCCGCCCTGGGGGTACTGCTGGGCGTACGGCTGCTGTTGCTGCTGGTAGCCGTAGTTCTCCTGGTAGCCCTGCTGCTGGTAGCCCTGGTTGTCGTAAGCCTGGTTGTCGTAAGCCTGGTTGTCGTGGCCCTGGTTGGGGTCGTACGGCTGCTGCTGGGGGTCCGTCGGGGGGATGCGGCGGAGTTGGGTCGTCGCGTCGTCCATGACCGGGGTGGCCGCGGCCGGGGGCTGGTTCTTCTTCGCCTTCCTCGCCTTGAGGAGTTCGAAGATGATCGGGAGCACCGAGATGAAGACGATGAGGAGCAGCATCGCCTCGATGTTGGTCTTGACGAACTCGATCTTGCCGAGCCAGGAGCCGAGGAGGGTGACGCCCGCACCCCAGAGGATGCCGCCGACGATGTTGAAGATGAGGAACGTGCGGTACCGCATGCCGCTGACGCCCGCGATGATCGGCGTGAACGTCCGCACGATGGGCACGAAGCGGGCCAGGACCAGGGACTTCGGGCCGTGCTTCTCGAAGAACTCGTGGGCCTTGGTGACGTTCTCCTGCTTGAACAGGCGGGAGTCGGGCCGCTTGAAGAGCGAAGGGCCGACCTTCTTGCCGAACATGTAGCCCACCTGGTCGCCCAGGATCGCGGAGATGCAGATCAGGACGACGGCCGCCCAGAGCGGGAAGTCCAGCACATCGGTGGCGATCAGCATGCCCGCTGTGAAGAGCAGCGAGTCACCCGGCAGGAAGAAGCCGATGAGAAGGCCGGACTCGGCGAACACGATCAGGAGCAGGCCCCAGATGCCGAACGAGTCGAGCAGATAGTCCGGGTCCAGCCAGCTCGGCCCGAGGGCGATCGTCGTCACGGTTCCGGGCTCCTGGGGGGTGAGAGAAAGCGAAGGCCTGTGGGTGAGGGCCCACAAGGGTGGGCCTCACAGGAGTGGGACCCACAGGGGTGACCAAAGCTATCAACGCACGGTCACCCCACTAGGTTCCACCGGTTCCTCCAGAGTGCCCTGTGGCCGCACTGAGACCAAGCTGTGTGGTCAGGGGTGTCGGCGGGCCGCGTTCGCGGTGATCGCGTCCCGCAGGTGCTCGGCGAGACCGGGGCGCGTGGAGTCGTAGAACGCCTTGAAACGCTCGTCGGAGACGTACATCTCGCCGAGGCACTGGTGCGTCTCGTACGGACAGTCGTAGAACCAGGTGCAGATGTGCTGCCGGTGCTCCTCGGCCATGTTCATGGCCGCCTCACCGGTCGGCTCCTCGCCAGCGACCATCAGAGCGTCGTAACGCGCGCCCCAGTCGGCCACCTCGTCCTGCATGCGCTTCCAGTCCTCCTTGGTGTACGTGGCCGCGCGACGCTGCGACTCGGCGTACGCCTCCGTGCCGCCCCAGCGCTGTTCCGCCTCCTCCGCGTACTGCTCGGGGTCCTTGTCACCGAAGACCTCGAACCGTTCCTCGGGGGTGAGGTTGATGCCCATCTTGCGTGCCTCCATGGCGTGCTCCACGGCCGCGGCCATCTTCTGCAGCTTCTCGATCCGGGCGGTCAGCAGCTCGTGCTGGCGGCGCAGGTGCGTCCGCGGATCCGCCTCGGGGTCGTCGAGCAGGGTCGCGACCTCGTCGAGGGGGAAGCCGAGCTCCCGGTAGAACAGGATCCGCTGGAGCCGGTCGAGGTCGCCGTCGCCGTAGCGGCGGTGGCCCGCGCCGGTGCGCTCGCTCGGTACGAGCAGGCCGATCTCGTCGTAGTGGTGCAGCGTGCGCACCGTGATCCCGGCGAAGCCCGCGACCTGTCCCACGGTGTAGCTCATGCTTCCGCTCCCTTTCTCGGTACGCGTTCCAGGCTGGGTCCTCACGTCACGTGAGGTGCAAGTCCTTTGTCCCGTCCAGTACACCGGGGCCGTCCGGGAGCGGGCGACCGTCGCGAGCGGGCGGTGTGGGCCGGCACACGTGTGAGGTGCGAGTCTCCGGTGGCGGACCTACCGTCGAAGACATGCCACTGCACCGATGGGACAGCGACGACCCGCAGGACGACGGGCACGACCGGAACGATCGGCACCGGCTCGCCGTGAACCCCTTCTACGGCCAGGCCAACCCGGTCGGCGGCATGACCGAGGCCCCGCCGAAGCACCGGCTCCCGGACGCCCCGCTGGCCCCCTCGACGGCGTATCAGCTCGTCCACGACGAACTCATGCTGGACGGCAACGCACGGCTGAACCTCGCCACCTTCGTCACCACCTGGATGGAGCCGGAGGCCGGGGTCCTGATGGGTGAGTGCCGGGACAAGAACATGATCGACAAGGACGAGTACCCGCGCACGGCCGAGCTGGAGCGGCGGTGTGTGTCGATGCTCGCCGATCTGTGGAACGCCCCGGACCCGGGCGCCGCGGTCGGCTGCTCGACCACCGGGTCCAGCGAGGCCTGCATGCTCGCCGGGATGGCCCTCAAGCGGCGGTGGGCGAAGCGGAACGCCGACCGGTATCCCTCGGCCGGCGCCCGGCCCAACCTCGTCATGGGGGTCAACGTCCAGGTCTGCTGGGACAAGTTCTGCAACTTCTGGGAGGTCGAGGCCCGGCAGGTGCCCATGGAGGGCGACCGGTTCCATCTCGATCCGGCAGCGGCCGCGGCGCTGTGCGACGAGAACACCATCGGGGTCGTGGGCGTTCTCGGCTCCACCTTCGACGGGTCGTACGAGCCGATCGCCGAGCTGTGCGGGGTGCTCGACGACCTTCAGGAACGCACCGGCCTCGATGTACCCGTCCATGTGGACGGCGCGTCCGGCGCGATGGTCGCGCCCTTCCTCGACGAGGAGCTGGTGTGGGACTTCCGGCTGCCGAGGGTGGCGTCGATCAACACCTCCGGGCACAAGTACGGCCTGGTGTACCCGGGCGTCGGCTGGGCGCTGTGGCGGTCCGCCGCGGAGTTGCCGGAGGAGCTTGTCTTCCGGGTGAACTACCTGGGCGGGGACATGCCCACGTTCGCGCTCAACTTCTCGCGGCCCGGCGCCCAGGTCGTCGCGCAGTACTACACCTTTCTGCGGCTGGGGCGTGAGGGATACCGGGCCGTGCAGCAGTCGACGCGGGACGTGGCGCTGGGGCTCGCGGAACAGGTCGGGAAGTTCGGGGACTTCCGGCTGCTCACGAAGGGGGATCAGTTGCCGGTGTTCGCCTTCACCACGGAGGAGGGGATCACCTCGTACGACGTGTTCGACGTGGCGCGGCGGATGCGGGAGAAGGGGTGGCTGGTTCCCGCGTACACCTTCCCGGAGAACCGGCAGGACCTGTCCGTGCTCCGGGTGGTGTGCCGCAACGGGTTCACGTCCGATCTCGCGGGGCTGTTCCTGGAGGACCTCGGGCGGTTGCTGCCTGAGCTTCGGCAGCAGTCGGGGCCGTTGACTCGGGACAAGGGGGCGGCGACCGGGTTTCACCACTAGGGGTGCGGCCTCCGCGGGGGC
>NZ_JBHVDX010000381.1:0-5464 GCF_042802555.1 Streptomyces sp. NPDC057474
CCTCGGGGGCGCCCCCACACGCGTGTGTACGTCCGTCGCGTCAGCCCTTGGTGCTGCACTTCGGCAGGTCGGCGGTGTCGCCGGAGCGGATGTCCTGCAGGGCTCCCAGCGCGTCCTCGATGGTGTCCACCTTGACCAGGGTGAGTCCGTCGGGGGTGTCACTGGCGGCCGCGGCGCAGTTGTCCTTGGGCGTCAGGAAGTACTCGGCGCCCTTGTCGCGGGCTCCGACCGTCTTCATCTCGATGCCGCCGATGGGGCCGACCTTGCCCTCGTCGTCGATCGTGCCGGTGCCGGCCACGAACTTGCCGCCCGTCAGATTGCCCGGCGTGAGCTTGTCGTAGATGCCGAGGGAGAACATCAGTCCGGCGCTCGGGCCGCCGACGTCGGCGAGCTTGATGTCGATGGTGAACGGGAAGGTGTGGTCGGTCCCGGCGGAGATGCCGACGATCGCCCGCTCCTCGCCCGTGTCGTCGGACTTGGCCGTGGTGATCGTGACCTTCTCGGTCTCGGTCGCCGTCTTGTTCGCCTTCTCGGCGGCGGCCTGCGCCTTGGCGGGCACGATGACGAAGTCGACGTCCTCGCCCGGCTTGTGCTCGGTGACCAGCTTCGCCACGTCCCCGGGCGCCTTGACCTCCGTACCGTCGACGGACTTGATCACGTCACCGGCGTGCAGCTTGCCCTCGGCCGGGGAGTCCTTGAGGACGGTGGAGACGATCACCCAGGACTTCACCGGGATGTCCAGTTCCTTCAGGGCCGCGACCTTGGCGCTCTCCTGGGACTGGCTGAACTCCTCGGCGTTCTCCTGGGTCGACTGCTCCTCGGTCTTGCCGTCCGGGTACAGCGTGTCGTGCGGCACGACCTTGTTGTCGTGGGCCAGCCAGCCGTACACGGCCTCGACCAGGTTCATCCTGTAGTCGGCGCTGGTGACGCGGACCGTGGTCATGTTGAGGTGACCGGTCGTCGCGTACGTCTTGCGCCCGGAGATCTGCAGCACCGGCTCGCCGTCGTGCTCCCCGAGCGTGTTCACCGTCGGCCCGGGTGACATCTCCGAATAAGGCACGGGAATGATCACTCCCGCGCACAGGAGCGCGATCAGCATCAGGGTGGAGGCGAGCATCGTCGCGGTGCGGCGTGGCATGGAACGACAGTACGGGACAGGCCTGTCAGCGCACTGTCGGGGCCGTCCGACCGCGGCGAGGGCGAAGGGGGCCGCTAGCCGCCGGAGTGGGACCGCTCCATGGCCTCGCGGAAGCGTGAGTAACCCGCGAGTTCGGTGCCGTCCTCGATGCTCTTGCGGTTCCGGCTGGCCCAGCCACCCCACAGTCCGGCACCGATCGCGGCCACAAGTGGAATCAGCAACCAGGCGAGCGCCGCCATGCCGGCCTCCCAACCCCTATCAAGCAACCACAACTGATTGATCAGCAGATTATCCGTCCGCTCCGTCAACGCTCGCGCCGGGGGGCGGGTTACGCAACCGGAACGCGCAGGCGCATTCCGGTCACGGATTCAGCAGGCTCCCACCCATTCCTCCGTGCCGTCGGAGAACGTCTGGTGCTTCCAGATGGGCACTTCGTGCTTCAGATCGTCGATCAGTCTGCGGCACGCCTCGAAGGCCTCGCCCCGGTGCGGACACGAGACGGCGACGACCACGGCGAGATCCCCGACCTTCAGTTTCCCCACCCGGTGCACGGCCGCGAGCGCCCGGACCGGGTACTCCGCGACCACCTTCTCCGCGATCCGCCGCATCTCGGCCTCGGCCGTCGGGTGACATGAATAGCCGAGCTCGTCGACATCGGCGCCCCCGTCGTGATTCCGCACAGTCCCCACGAACAGCGCGGTCCCACCGGCCGCGTCGTCCCCGACCGCCCTGAACACCTCGTCGACGGAGAGCGCCGTCTCCCGAATCCCGATCAGCTTGACGGGCTCATCGGCCCCCTGCTCACCAGGATGATCATCATTCACTGCCATACCCCCATCGTGCCTCATCCTTTTGCGGCGCCGGGATCAACAGCGCAGCCCGTCCGGCGTTTGAGGACGAGTCCGAAGGCCGATGGGGATCTGGGGGCGAAGCCCCCAGGCACGGGATGAGACGGGTAAGGGCGGCGGGGGCGAAATATCCACGCGCGCCCCCAATCCGCTCCTCAGCGCCGACCCCGAGCCTTCCGGGCCCGCCGCACCAACGCCGCCGTACCCAGCAGCGCCACCGTCGCACCGGCGGCACCCGCGGCCGTCGCGTCCTTGCGCCCCAGCCGCCGCCCGGCCACGGTGTGCCGCCCGGCGACCTCCTCCAACAGCTCCGCGAGCACTTCCTCGTTCGTCCACAGCGGTCGCCAACCGGCATCGTGCAGCCGGCTCCCACTCACGACCCACGGATACATCGTGTACGCCAGATCCCCCGCCGGCGACGGCGTCAGCCCGATCCGGTGGAGCCGGGCAGCGGCCCCGAGGGCGACCGCGGACGGCAGCTCCATGCGCCGGATCCCGCTGAGCTCCTCGACCTCCTCCTGCTCCAGCCACCCCTCGCACCCGACGGCCAGCTCACCGTCGACCTTCTCCAGCACGGCGTACTCCAGCGCACCGCACAGATCCTCGACATGACAGAACTGCCAGGCGGGCCGCGACCCGGCCACCACGAGCAGCCGAGGCGACTCGAAATACCTGGTCAGCGCCGTGTCCGTCCCCCCGACAAGGGTCGCCGGGCGTACGACGGTGACATTGAGGCCCGGGTGGGCGCGCGGCGCGCGGCGCGCGAGCCGCTCGATCTCCAGCAGGTCGCCGACCCCGGTGGCCTCGGCGGTCGCCCGCAACTCGGCGTCCTCCGAGAGCGGCAGCTCGTTGTCGGGCAGCGCCCCGTAGACCATCGCCGAGGTGCACAGCACCACCCGGTGCACCCCTGCCGCGGCGGCCGCCGTGAGCACGGTCTGCGTGCCGCGCACGTTGTACGCGCTGCGGGCCGCCGAGTCCGCGCCCAGGTCGAGGTCGACGGCGAGGTGCACCACGGCGTCCGCCCCGCGCAGCTTCTCGGCGATCGCCGGGTCCCGCACGTCCAGGATGTGCCACTGGGCGGCCGCGCACTCGCCGCGCCGCTCGTCGATGGCGATGACCTGCCGGATCTCGTCGGACTCGGCGAGCCGCTCGGTGAGCAACGCTCCTACGCCGGACGCGGCACCGGTGACCGCGACGACGGGCCCGCGCACGGCGGGACTGGTTGAGTGGTTTCGCGCTGCGCGAACCTGTGGATCTGGGGAACTCACCGGGCGTCTCCAGCGGTTGTCTTCAGTACGAACGCGGGTGACGCGTACGTACCAGGTGGCATCCATCCTGCCGCAGGCCTTCGGTCGGCGGAGCACCGAGGCCTTAAGCCGCCGTGGTGTCTACGCTGGGTGGTGTTCGGGCAGCCGTGCCGTCGGAGAAATCCGATGGCCCTATCAGCCGAGGAATCCCGTGAGTGACACCCCATTCGGATTCGGCCTTCCGCCGGAGGAGCCGGACGACGGCGACGAGGGCAAGAAGAAGGACCAGGAGAGCGGTGGTGGTCAGGGACCGGCCAACCCGTTCGGCTTCGGGTTTCCCGGGGCCGGCGGCCCCGGCGCCGACAATCCGTTCGCCGCGATGTTCGGTTCCATGAACCCCACCGACCTGGGCGCCGCCTTCCAGCAGCTGGGCCAGATGCTCTCGTACGAGGGCGGCCCGGTGAACTGGGACATGGCCAAACAGATCGCCCGCCAGACGGTCTCCCAGGGGACCGCCGACGGCACGAAGGACGCGAGTGTCGGCCCCGCGGAACGCACCGCCGTCGAGGAGGCCGTCCGCCTGGCGGACCTGTGGCTCGACGACGTGACGTCCCTGCCGTCCGGCGCGGGCTCCACCGTGGCGTGGAGCCGCGCGGAGTGGGTGGAGGCCACCCTGCCCGCCTGGAAGGAGCTCGTCGACCCGGTGGCCGAGCGGGTCGGCGGTGCCATGGGCGACATCCTGCCGGAGGAGATGCAGGCCATGGCCGGCCCGCTGATCGGCATGATGAAGTCGATGGGCGGCGCCATGTTCGGCCAGCAGATCGGCCAGGCCGTGGGCGTGCTCGCGGGCGAGGTCGTCGGCTCCACCGACGTCGGACTGCCGCTCGGCCCGGTGGGCAAGGCCGCACTGCTCCCGCTGAACGTGGAGGCCTTCGGCAAGGACCTGGGCGTCGGCAAGGACGAGGTGCGGCTCTACCTGGCCCTGCGCGAGGCCGCCCACCAGCGTCTCTTCGCCCATGTCCCATGGCTGCGCTCGCACCTGTTCGGCGCGGTCGAGGGCTATGCGCGCGGGATCAAGGTCGACACGGCCAAGCTGGAGGACGTGGTCGGCCAGTTCGACCCGCAGAACCCCGAGGAGCTGCAGCAGGCACTCCAGCAGGGCATGTTCCAGCCGGAGGACACCCCGGCGCAGAAGGCCGCCCTGGCCCGTCTGGAGACGGCTCTGGCGCTGGTGGAGGGCTGGGTGGACGCGGTGGTGCACGCCGCCGCGAAGCCGCGCCTGTCGTCCGCGGACGCGCTGCGCGAGACCCTGCGCCGCCGTCGCGCCACGGGTGGCCCGGCCGAGCAGACCTTCGCCACGCTGATCGGCCTGGAACTGCGCCCCCGCCGTCTGCGCGACGCCTCCCGACTGTGGGCGTCCCTCACGGACGCGCGCGGCGTCGACGGCCGCGACGCCCTGTGGGCCCACCCCGACATGCTGCCCACCGCCTCCGACCTGGACGACCCGGACGGCTTCGTCCACCGCGAACAGCTGGATTTCTCCGAGCTGGACAAGATGCTCGGCGAGGCCGCGGGCGGCTCCACCGAGAAGCCTGACCTCAAGAAGAAGGACGACGACACCGAGTGAGCCTGTCCGACGACACGGTCCTCGTACTGAAGAGCTATGAGGACCAGGCCGAGCTGCGCCAGGCGTACCTCGACCACCTTGCGGCCCACCCGGACGGCATGTGGAAGGCGTGCGGCGCCGGACACATCACGGCGAGCGGTCTGGTGATCGACCCCGAGCACGGCCGGGTGCTGCTCACCCTCCACAAGAAGCTGCACATGTGGCTCCAGATGGGCGGCCACTGCGAGCCCGAGGACACCACCCTCGCGGGCGCGGCCCTCCGCGAGGCCACGGAGGAGTCCGGCATCACGGGTCTGACGCTCCTGGCGGGCGGCCCGGTCCGCCTGGACCGCCATCACACCCCGTGCGCCTGGCACCTCGACGTCCAGTACGCGGCTCTCGCCCCCGCCGGAGCTGTGGAGGCAATCAGCGACGAGTCCCTCGACCTGCGCTGGTTCGCGTACGACGAAGTGGCGACCGTGACCGACGACTCGGTCGTACGCCTGCTGGAGGCCACGCGGGCACGGCTCTGACCTCTCTCTTTCGCGTGGAGGCGGCGGTCGGACGGTGTGATGCCGACGGGCCGTGGGAAGGCCCCCGCCGGCGGGACGGACACAGTAAGGGG
>NZ_JBHVDX010000382.1:0-5445 GCF_042802555.1 Streptomyces sp. NPDC057474
GCACCACCCCTCACCTGTCGGTACGTCTCAGTACCTGTCAGTACCTGTCAGTCGAAGACGAACGGCCCCGGCGACTGTGCCTCGCCGGCGGTGCACGTCACGGTGAAGCCCAGGATCACCATCTGCAGCGAGCCGCCGAAGGCCTCCAGGCTGTCGCCGGGGGCGACGGTGCCGGTGAGGGGGCCGACCACCACGCCGTCGCCGGCGGCCAGCGCCGGGTTCTCGGTGCCGGTGAAGGCGACGGTGCCGCCGCCCGCGTTCACGAGGGTGAGCGTGGACTGGATGGAGTCCTCGGCGAGGGCGAGCGGAGCGGTGATCTCCTCGGAGGAGACGGTGACGGTGGCGGAGGTGCCGTCCTGTGTGGCCGTGAGCGTGGCCACTCCGGAACCGCCGATCGTGCAGGTGGCGTTGATCGTCGCGACGTCAGGGGTGACGGCCGCGGCGGTCGGGGCGAACGCGAGGCCGGTGACGGCCAGCGTCCCTGCCGCGAGCGCCGAGCCGACTCCGAGTCGTATGCGTTTCATCGAGCGAATTCCCTTCCCTGGTACGGGCGTTGTGCGGGGTCTGGGGAAGCCCCGTACGTCCCGGTACGGGCGTTGCCATGTGGGGGCGGTGCAATGCGCGGCCGCGCGGCGGAATATGACGGTCCGCCAAGAGAACGGCTCCATTGAGACGCGAGCGCGCCAAGATTGCAAGAGATGTTCTGCCGGTTGCGGCAAGGGTCGACGAAAGTGGCCGAAGCCGATCGCCGACGACGCCGGCCGACTCGGCGGCACGGTCGGGAGGTTGAGTCGATCTGTCCCGCGCCGCGCGGTTTTGCCGGTAGCCCGGCCCGGGTGTCCACTCGCCCGCGCATGATTTTCGCCCAGCTCGGAGGGCTGTTACCGGCCGTAACACTACGCCGCGAGCGACTCCCGGCACCGCACGGCCGGAGATCACTACTCTGTACGGGTGCTCACGTACGACGAGTTGACGGGGCCGGAACGTGAGCTGTGGGACGCGTTCCCGGGTGGGGCGGCGGGTGGATCTGCGGACGGGGATGCCGGAGGAGGACCGGGTCGCGGGGTGGGGAGTGGAGGCCGGAGCGGACGGTGCGGGCGGCGGTGATCGCGGCGCTGTTGTTGGGCGCCAACTCCGCGGAGCGGCCCGGCGCGGTGGGCTCGCCGGCCCTCGCCGGCGCGCGGGTCTCCGGGTTCCTCGCCCGCCAACGCCACCGGCGCCGCACGCTGTCCCCGGCCGCCCCCGTCTGGGGCCACCTCCTCGACGTGACCGTCGGCTATGGCTACCGCCCCTGGCCGGCAGGCGTCTGGCTCCTCACCCTGACCCTGCTGGGCACTACGGCGTTCGCCACCGGCTCCCCCACCGCGGTGAAACCGGGCGAGGGCGCCCCCTTCCAGCCGTTCGTCCACACCCTCGACCTACTCATCCCATCGGCGGCCTGGGCCAACGCACCGCCTGGTACTGGACGGACGGCACCCTCCAGTGGCTGGCCCACACCCTGATCGCCCTCGGCTGGATCCTGACGACGGCCGTCATCGCGGGGGTGACCCGCACTCCGCAGAAGAACTGGCGGGCTTCGGGGCAAAGGCGCCCTCAGCCCGCCGTCACGGTCGCCCGTACCGCCCCGTCCGGCCCCGCCAGCAGCACCGGCGTCTCAGGCCCACCGAGGTCCCGTACGGCGGCCCGGTCCTCGTCGGAGACGGTCTCGGAGTCGGTCACCACGGCCGCCGCCTCCAGGGACTTGGCGCCGGAGGCCACCGCCATGGCGACGGCCGTGCGGAGCGCGCTCAGTCGCAGGGAGTCGAGGGCCACGGTCCCGGCGACATACGTACGGCCCGTCTCGTCGCGCACGGCCGCCCCCTCGGGCACCCCGTTGCGGGCCCGCGCGGAACGGGCCAGGGTGACGATCTTGCGGTCCTCGGGGTCGAGCGCGCTGCTGTCGGTCATGAGCCGAGCATACGGAGACCGGGTCGGCCCACCACGCCACGGGGTGGGTTCACGCCCGGTCGAGCCGAAGCCGCTCCGCACGTGGCAGGCCGGCCACCACCAGGTCGTACGAGTCCTCGATCAGCTCTTCGGCCAGGCGGTCCGGGAGGTCGCCGTCAAGGGTCACCGTGTTCCAGTGGCGCTTGTTCATGTGATAGCCGGGGGCGATGAGGCCCTGGTGTTCGGTGCGGAGGCGGACCGCGTCCTCCGGGTCGCACTTGAGGTTGACCTTCAGGGGGCGTTCGTCCGTCCAGCTCAGGGCGAACATCTTGCCGAGGACCTTGAAGACGGAGATCTCGGGGCGGAAGGGGAAATCCTCGACGGCCTCGTTGAAGGACAGGCAGAAGGTGCGCAACTCCTGTGGCGTCACGCCGGCTTCGTCTCCTCCTCCGGCGGCCCTGCGGCGCCGAGCGGCTCCACGAGCACCGTGATGATCTTGTTCCGGCGGCCGGCCGCGGCCTCCGCCGTGAGGCGCAGTCCGCGCTCGTCCGGCAGGGCGACGACCGAGGAGGCGCCGGCGATGGGGACGCGGCCCAGGGCCTTGGCGAGGAGGCCGCCCACGGTCTCCACGTCCTCGTCGTCGTAGGCCTCCAGGCCGTACAGCTCGCCGAGGTCGGTGATGTCGAGGCGCGCGGTGACGCGGTAGCGGTCGTCGCCGAGGTCCTCGACGGGCGGGATTTCACGGTCGTACTCGTCGGTGATCTCGCCGACGATCTCCTCGAGGATGTCCTCGATGGTGACAATGCCGGCGGTGCCGCCGTACTCGTCGATGACGACGGCGACGTGGTTGCGCGCCTGCTGCATCTCGCGGAGCAGGTCACCGGCGTTCTTCGTGTCGGGGACGAAGACCGCGGGGCGCATGACCGTGGACACCAGTTCGCTCTCGGCGTCCCGGCTGATGTGCGTCTTGCGTGCCAGGTCCTTCAGATACACGATGCCGACGATGTCGTCCTCGTTCTCGCCGGTGACCGGCATCCGCGAGAAACCGGACCGCAGGGCGAGGGTGAGAGCCTGGCGGATGGTCTTGTAGCGCTCGACGGCGACCAGGTCGGTGCGCGGGACCATCACCTCGCGGACGAGGGTGTCCCCCAGCTCGAAGACCGAGTGCACCATGCGGCGCTCCTCGGCCTCGATCAGCGACTCCTTCTCGGCGAGGTCGACCAGCGCGCGCAGCTCGGCCTCGGAGGCGAACGGGCCCCGCCGGAAGCCCTTGCCGGGGGTCAGCGCGTTACCGATGAGGATGAGGAGGGACGGGATCGGACCCAGGACGCGGGCCAGCGGCAGCAGCACGTACGCCGCCGCCGTGGCCGTGTTCAGGGGGTGCTGGCGGCCGATGGTGCGCGGAGAGACACCGACGGCCACGTAACTGACGAGGACCATGACGCCGATGGCCACGGCCAGGGCCTCCCAGGTCGCGTCGAACTGCTGCAGGCAGGCGTACGTGACGAGCGCGGCGGCGGCCATCTCGCAGGCCACGCGTACAAGCAGCGCGAGGTTCAGATAGCGGGTCGGGTCGGCCGAGATCTGGGCGAGCTTGGCGCTGCCGCGCCGCCCGGACCGTACGGCCTCCTCGGCCCGGAAGCTGGAGACGCGCGCGAGGCCCGCCTCCGCGCAGGCGGCGAGCCAGGCGACGACGACCAGGGCGACGGCACCGCTGACGAGAGTCGCGCTCATGACACGGTCGGCGCCGGGGAGGGGCCGGTGATGCCCTTCTCCGCGCGCCAGCCGTCCACGATGGCAGCCTGCAGGCCGAACATCTCGGCCTTCTCGTCCGGCTCCTCGTGGTCGTAGCCGAGCAGGTGCAGCACTCCGTGGACGGTGAGGAGCTGGAGCTCCTCGTCCATGGAGTGCTGCGTGTCCGCTTCCTTGCCCTGCTTCTCGGCGACCTCGGGGCAGAGCACGATGTCCCCGAGCAGGCCCTGCGGCGGCTCGTCGTCGTCCTTCGACGGCGGACGCAGCTCGTCCATCGGGAAGGACATCACATCGGTCGGACCGGGAAGGTCCATCCACTGGATGTGCAGCTGCTCCATGGCGTCGGCGTCCACGACGATCACCGAGAGCTCGGAGAGGGGGTGGATGCGCATCCGCGTCAGCGCGTAGCGGGCGATGTCGAGGATCGCCTGCTCGTCGACCTCGGTTCCGGACTCGTTGTTGACGTCGATCGACATGGTCGTGCTGATCTACTTCCGCTTGTTACCGGCACCCTTGTGGGTGCCGTTCTCCGTACCGTTCTGGCTGTCGTACTTCTCGTACGCGTCGACGATACGGCCGACCAGCTTGTGCCGTACGACATCCTGCGAGGACAGCCGGGAGAAGTGCACGTCGTCGAGGCCCTCCAGGATGTCCTGGACCTGGCGCAGACCGGACTTCGTGCCGTTCGGCAGGTCGACCTGCGTCACGTCACCCGTGATCACGATCTTCGATTCGAAGCCGAGGCGGGTGAGGAACATCTTCATCTGCTCGGGTGAGGTGTTCTGGGCCTCGTCGAGGATGATGAAGGCGTCGTTGAGCGTACGGCCGCGCATGTACGCCAGCGGCGCCACCTCGATCGTCCCCGAAGCCATCAGTTTCGGGATCGAGTCGGGGTCGAGCATGTCGTGCAGCGCGTCGTACAGCGGGCGCAGGTACGGGTCGATCTTCTCGTAGAGCGTGCCGGGGAGGAAGCCCAGGCGCTCTCCGGCCTCGACCGCGGGGCGGGTCAGGATGATGCGGTTGACCTGCTTGGACTGGAGGGCCTGAACGGCCTTGGCCATGGCCAGGTAGGTCTTGCCGGTGCCGGCGGGGCCGATGCCGAAGACGATGGTGTGCTTGTCGATGGCGTCGACGTACCGCTTCTGGTTGAGCGTCTTGGGGCGGATCGTGCGGCCGCGCGAGGACAGGATGTTCTGCGTCAGAACCTCGGCCGGGGTCTCCTGGCCGTCGCTCTTCCCGTTCTCGCTCGCTCTCAGCATGGCGATCGAGCGTTCCACTGCGTCCTCCGTCATCGGCTGTCCGGTGCGGAGCACCAGCATCATCTCGTCGAACAGGCGCTGGACGAGAGCGACTTCGGGGGCGTCGCCGACCGCGCTGATCTCATTGCCCCGGACATGGATGTCGACCGCCGGGAAGGCCTTCTCGATCACGCGCAGGAGGGAATCGCCGGAACCCAGCACGGTCACCATGGGGTGCGCCGCGGGGACGGTGAACTGTGCTCTCGCCTTGCCCTGCGCGGGGGTGTGAGCTGTGGGTGTCTGAGTCATGGGCCGGCTCTGGGGCCGCACGTCCTCCTTGAAGCGACTCGCAGGTGGTGGCCTGCGCTTGTGATTCAAGGGTACGCCGGGGGACTGACAGGGCCGTAGGGCTTTTTACCGGGAAGAGCTCGCGGGTTCTGACATCGTCGGAGTGCGGGTCGTTCGTGGCTGGTGGCGCAGTTCCCCGCGCCCCTTTTGGGCGCGCGGCCCGTCAGGGGGTGCTGGGCGT
>NZ_JBHVDX010000383.1:0-5435 GCF_042802555.1 Streptomyces sp. NPDC057474
GCCCGGTTCTCCGGGCCGGCCGTCGCCATGTCAACTGGGGTTGACGCGCCGGGTGTGTCAACGTAAGTTGACACTATGACCGAAGCAACGGATCTCGCCGAGCGCGCGGGCGACCGTGACCCCCGGATCGGGCTGCGGGCCGTCGCCGCGCTGCGGAGGCTGCTGGAGCAGCTGGAGTCGGTGCAGGTGCGCAGCGCGCGCAATCAGGGCTGGTCGTGGCAGGAGATCGCCGCGGAACTCGGAGTCAGCAGGCAGGCCGTGCACAAGAAGTACGGGAGGCATTGATGTTCGAACGGTTCACGAAAGACGCCCGTGCCGTGGTCCTGGGGGCCGTAGAGCACGCCGAACGCTCCCATGCGAGGGAGGTGACCGAGGAGCACCTTCTCCTCTCCCTGCTGGACCGACAGGCCAGCCGCGCCTCGTTCGCCCTGGCCGCGCTGGGGCTGGGGGAGGCCGATCGCCGGGACTCCGTGGAGCGGGCTCTCGCCGAGGCCCGCCGCCGGGGCGGCCTCTCCCGCGCCGACGTGGACGCCCTCTCCGGCCTCGGCATCGACCTCTCGGAGATCGTCTCCCGTGTTGAAGAAGCCCATGGGGTCGGGGCGTTGGAGTCGGGCGGGAAGGGGGCCGGGGGTGGCCGGGGGCGCCGCTCGGGCCACCGCCCCTTCACCCGCGACGCCAAGGACGTCCTCACCCGCTCCCTCCGTACCGCTCACGCCCACCACGACCGCCACATCGGCGACGAACATCTCCTCCTCGCCCTCACCACCCGCCCCGGGGTCCTGGCCGAGGTCCTCGCGGACCACGGGGTGACGTACGAGGCGCTGGAGCGGGTCCTCTATGGCGCCGGGGAGGCCAAGGCGGGGTGAGTGGGGCGGGGCTTTCGTGAACCTCGGGGGTGCGGATTCGGTGTCGGGTTCGGGGTGGCGGCGGTTGTGCGTCGCGGGCTGCTCGTTCGTCGTGGCTTGTCGCGCCCAAGAGGCGGAGCCGCATGTCGATACAGCCCCGCGCCCCTGAAGGGGGTATGCCCCTTCCCGGCTCACCCCCGGGGCGCCCGCAGCACCACTCCGATGTGGGCCGCCGCCGTCGACAGGTGGCGGCGGGCGTCGCGGAGTTGGTCCTCGGTCACGCCGTGGTCGCGGGCCGCGTCGCGGATGTCGTCGCGGAAGCGGTCCAGGAGGCGGTCGAGGTCGCGGGCCGGGTCGCCCGTGGGGGTCTCGTGCACCCAGGCGGGTTCGTAGTCGGCCGGGAAGTCCTCGGGAGTGGTCGAGTACTCGGGCTGCCCGACGCCGGTTCGGGTACCGGTCCTGCTCCCGGCGCCAAAACCTGCTGAGGCGTCAGCCCCTGTACCGGTACTCGCACCGGTCCCCGTGCTTGTGCCCGTCCCGGTCCCCGTGCTTGTGCCCGTCCCGGTCCCCGTGCTTGTGCCCGTCCCGGTCCCCGTGCTTGTGCCCGTGCCGGTCCCCGTGTCCGTGCCGGTCCCCGTGTCCGTGCCCGTCCCGGTCCCCGTCCCGGTCCCCGTCCCGGTCCCTGTCCCGGTCCCCGTCCCGGTCCCTGTCCCCGTAGCTCCCTTCGTGCCAGTCGCTCCCGTGCCGGACCCCGCCCCCGTGCGCCCGAAGCCGAAGTCCTTGCCGAACTCCTTTCCGAAGTCCTTCCCGAACTCGCCGAACTCCTTGGCCAGTTCGGTCAGACCCTCGCGCACGCCCGTCGGCCAGTCGCCCCGGGTGAAGTGGTCCTGGACGTGGTCCTGGACCCGCTTGGCGATGCGCTGCAGCTCCTCCTGGGCCTGGGTGCGCGCATGGTCCTGAGCCTCCTTGGCCTGTCGGCGGGCGCGCTGGGCCTCCTCGCGGGCCCGTCGGCTCTCGTCCTTCGCGCGGCGGGCCTGCTCCTTCCACTCCTGCTTGACGCGGCGCATCTCCTCCTTCGCGGCGCGCCAGGACTCGTTGTCGGCGTACGCCCCGGACTCTCCGAGCGGCCCCTGCTCCCCGTCGCCCGGCCCGCCGCCCTTGCGGGCCTCGGAGGCCGCCGCCCGCATCTCACGGCGCAGGTCGCCCGCCGCGCCGCGTACGTCGGCCCGGATCTCGGCGGCCAGCTCCGCCACCGACTCGCGGATCTCCAGCTCCAGGTCGGCCAACTCGCCGCTGCGGTCGGCCAGTTCGGCGCGGCCCGCGTCCGTGATCGCATACACCTTGCGGCCGCCCTCGGTGGTGTGGGTGACCAGGCCCTCGGCCTCCAGTTTGGCCAGGCGGGGGTAGACGGTGCCGGCCGAGGGCGCGTACAGGCCCTGGAAGCGTTCCTCCAGCAGCCGGATCACCTCGTAACCGTGGCGCGGCGCCTCGTCCAGCAGCTTCAGCAGATACAGCCGCAGGCGTCCGTGGGCGAAGACGGGAGGCATGTCAGAGCACCTTCTTGTCGGTCGTGCGGTCGGTCGTGCCGTCGGCCCGGTTGGCGGTCCCGGTGATGTCCGGGCTGTCGCTCGGGCCGCTGGCCGGTGTGCCGGTCGAGGTGTCGGCGGTCGGGGCGGGCGCGTGGCCGGGTGAATTGCCCGACAGCTCGGATGAGCCGTCGGACGGATTGTCGGTCACACCGCCGGGCCGGGCGGCAGGAGGGGGGCCGGAGACGCCATCGGTTCGGTCGACGGGTGAGGCGCCCGGCGGAGCACCTGACGGGGCGCTGGGCGCGCCGCCACGCGAAGCCGCGCCCGGCGACATCGATGGGCTGGTGCCCGACGGGTCGGTGCCCGCCGGCCCGACGCTGTTCGCGGCGATCCTCGACGGCCCTGCGCCGCTGGACGCTACCGTCGGCGACCCCGCCCCGCTCGACGTCGCGCCCGACGGTCCCGGCTTCCCGTTCTCCCGTATCCCGGTGCCCGGCCCCGGGCCGCCGCCCTTTTCCAGGCCGTCGCCCGCTCGCGGATCCCCGGCTTCCTCCGAGCCCCCACTTCCCGGCCACTCGTCCCATGGTGCGTCCTCCGCCGGTGGCCTGCGGAGGAGGGCGATGGAGCCGGAGACGGTGGTGGCCTTGAGGCGGCCGTTGCCCGTGCCGAGGCGGCCGGTGACCTTGTGGGCGCCCCAGGGGCCGCTGACGCGGAGGTCTTCGAAGGCGTTGGAGATGGTGCCGCTGGCGGTGTTGGCCTCGACCTCGGCGTCGGTGGGCTGGGGGAGGCGGATGGCGATCTCGCCGGAGACGCTGGTGAGGCCGACGTCGGTGGGGCCGCCCGTGGGGTCGAGGTCGACGATGATGGAGCCGCTCACCGAGTCGGCCTTCACGGTGGGGCAGGAGCCCTCCATGACGGTCAGGTCCCCGGAGAAGGAACTGAGCCGGAGGTCTCCCGTGAGGGCCTGCGCCTCCACGTTCCCCGACACCGTCGTGGCGCGCACCGGGCCCGACAGCCCGACCAGGGTGGTGTCGCCCGAGATGCCCTTCACCTCCGTACGCCCGTCCAGTCCGGACACGACGGCCGTGGCGCCGACCACGCCCACCTCGACACGGGTGCCCGTCGGAACGGCGAGCGACACCAGTACGTTGCGACGCCGGCCCTTCCGGTCGAGCCACTTCAAGAAGCCCTTCCAAGGCAGATCGTCGTAGGCCACGGTCAGCGTGCCGTCCTTCTGCGTCACCGTCAGAGGAGGGCCCTCGACATCGGACACCTCCAGGCGGGCGGAACCCTCGTCGGTGCCCACCACGTTCACTGTTCCGTTGACGACTCGCACCTGCAGTGCCGTCACCGGTTCGTCGAACGTGAGCTTCCGCGGCTCGGCGACGGACCACTCGGACATGGTGCTGACCTCCTCGACAGACCGACAAGACGGAACACGCCACACAACGCCACTCGCCGTACGCCGTACACTTCATACGCGTAATATCGCGTCTTCCGTAATTCACGATATATCGCGGTCGCGGAAAGTCAAGACACCCGTTCGGGTGATCCCGCAGGGATATGTGAGCGCAAATCGCCCTAACGTGGGTTCATGTCGACGGAACGCTCCCAGGGATCCCGTGCCCCCCGGCCCACCCGCGCCCCCGGCGCGCTCCTGCTCTGCCGGGCGGATCCCGACTCCGTGGCCCCCGTCGCCCAGCTGCTCCGCGAACGCATGCTGCTCACCCCGGCCGGCCCGCAGTGGGCCGCGCTCGTCCCCGAGGGGAAGCCCTGGCTGGAAGGTGGAGAACCCGTCGATCGCGTCCTCACCGGCTGGGCGACCGCCCTCGCCGTCGGCGCCCCCTGGCCCGTGCTCGCTCTCTGGTGGGATGCCGACCGGGGCGGCTACACCCTTGCCGCCGGTTTCCGCCGCACCGTCGGCTACGTATGGCTCGCGAACGGCACCCCGGTCGGTGAGGACGAGGCGATGCGCACGTTCGCCGCCCGCCTGGGCCTGGATCCGGTCCTCGACACGCAGTCCCTGGACGACCTCACGAAGCCCGACCCGGCGGCGGACGCCCGGGCGCGCCTGCAGGGTCTCGTCGCCGTCCTCGCCCGCGCGGGAGTGACGCTCCCCGCCGGCCTCACCCCGGGCGAACCAGCGGACCGTCTCCGCGAGGTCGCCCGTGTCCAGCCCGGCGTCCAGCGCATCGAGTGGACCGGCTGGCGCGGGGCGGTCCGCACGGAGCTCGACGCCCTCGAACGCGGCCGCCTCGGACCCTGGCTCCCCTGGGCCGGCACCCCCGGAGCCCGCGCCCTCGCCGCCGCCCAACTGCTGGCCGGTCTACCAGTCACCGCCTGGGGCCTCCACCGCCGAAGCGCCGGCTGGCTCGCCGCCGGCGGTCTCCTCGTCGCCCATGGCGCCCTCGGCCTGCTGTACGACCTGGCCCACCCGCGCGACTGACCGTCCTCGTCGGCGACTGGCCGCCCCCGTCGGGCCGCGGCTCCTCGTAGTCCAGGCGGCTACTCGTCCTCGTCCTCGTCGTCCAGCCGCGCCAGCCATGTCGCCAGCCGCTCCACCGGCACCTCGAAGTCCGGGTTCAGGTCGACGAACGTCCGCAGCTGCTCGGCGAGCCACTCGAAGGTGACCTCTTCCTCGCCGCGCCGCTTCTCCAGTTCCTCGATGCCGCGGTCGGTGAAGTACATGGCTCGCTCTCCTGGGTGCGTACGTGGTCGATGTGCCGCTCACAGCGTACGAAACCGAAAGGGGTCCCTCGTCCGGCCGATCCAGCGCCAAGGGTGTGCAGCCCGCAGATTCATGGACAACTGCCCCTTTCGTCCCTTTTGGGCGCCTGTTCGCGGAGCGGTGGGAGGTCCGAACCTGATGACGGCCGTGCTCGTCACGGCGCCGCGTCAGCTCGCGGTCGGGGCCGTACGCGGCGGCCGTACCTTCTGGCCCGTTCCCAACGGAAGGGCCCGCCCCGAGTCGCGAGAACACGGGGGGGGCCCCACGGTCGTAAGGGCAGCGAGGACTACGCCACGTACACCTCACGCACCCACAGCTACGGCTCCGCCTGGT
>NZ_JBHVDX010000384.1:0-5380 GCF_042802555.1 Streptomyces sp. NPDC057474
GCGACGTGTGCTCGCGCCCGCGCTCCACGCGTGAGGTCCTGATCGGCCCCTGGGCCGTTCGACGGCGCCCCCGGCCCCGCTTCTCGGGACGGGGGCGCCGTCGTATGGTTCTGGCACGACTGTTCGAGAGATGACGGGGAGACACGGGGATGCCCGGACAGGACGACGACGAGCGCGAGTTCGACATCAAGTGGGCGGACAACGCCGAGCACAAGGAGCCCTCCGCGCGCGCCCGGATGCTGGCCGCGCGCTGGAAGGAGAACCCACCCACACCCCAGCCCTTCCGCGCCGACCCCGGCCCGGCCGGACCGCGCCGGTCGTCATGGGTGTCGACGGTGATCGTCTTCGGCTGCGTGGCGGGGCTGATCGCGCTGATCGGGTACATCAACTATCGGTCGTCGTACTGACCCTTTGCCCTGCTTGAGGCCGATCGCGACCGCTTCATGGGGATGCCCGGCGCACAATGGAAGGCGGGACGGGTGACTGCCTGAGTGCGGGGTGGTTCGGATGTCTGAGCGGTTCCGGAGTGATCCTCGGCTGGCCGTGCGCATGACGGTCACGCTGTTTCTGCTCGGGTTGTTGTACGTGGTGTTCGTGGCCGTGCTGATCGCGCTGCTGAAGTCCTGGGTGCTGGTCGTGGTGCTAGCGGCGGGGCTGCTGGGCGCGCAGTACTGGTTCTCCGACCGGGTCGCCCTGTACGCGATGCGCGGGCGGATCGTGGAGCGGGAGGAGTATCCGCTGCTGCACGGGGTCGTGGACCGGCTGTGCGCGGTCTCGGACGTGCCGAAGCCGCGGGTCGCGGTGGCGGACATGGAGATGCCGAACGCGTTCGCGACCGGGCGGAACGCCGATCACGCGGTGGTGTGCGTGACGACCGGGCTGCTCGGGCGGCTGGAACCGGACGAGCTGGAGGGTGTGCTCGCGCACGAGCTGTCCCATGTGGCGCACCGCGATGTCGCCGTCATGACGATCGCCTCGTTCCTCGGGGTGATCGCCGGACTCGTCGTACGGTTCGCCTTCTACTCACACATGTTCGGCGGGCGGCGGGACCAGAACACCGCCGTCGTGTTCAGTGTGATCATGGGCGTCTCCGCCGCCGTGTACGTCCTGAGTTTCCTGCTGATCCGGGTGCTGTCCCGGTACCGCGAGCTGGCCGCCGACAGGACGGGCGCCCTCCTCACCGGGCGACCCTCGGCGCTCGCCTCCGCCCTCACCAAGGTCACCGGGGACATCGCACGGATCCCGACCCGGGACCTGCGCACCTCGCAGGCCTTCAACGCCTTCTACTTCGCCCCCGCGCTCGGCGGCCGACCGCATCTGGCCCGCTTCTTCGCCACCCATCCCCCGCTGGAGCAGCGGCTCGACCAACTGGCCCGCATCTCGGCGGAGTTGGACGCGGCTTCCGCGCCGGAATCCGGGGGATTCGGGGGTTCCGGGGGTTCCGGGAGATTCGGGGGATCCCGGGGTTCCGGGGGATCCCGGGGTTCCGGGGGATTCGGGGGGTCTGAGGGATCCCGGGGTTCCGGGGGATTCGGGGGGTCTGAGGGATCCGGGGGGTCTGAGGGATCCGGGAAGGGGGGCTGAACCGGCATGGGGCTTCTGGACATCATCCTCGGCCGTACGAAGCCGGTAGCAGCCGACCTCGACCGGCTCTTCGCCCTCCCCTCGGCCGCCGTCACGCTGGAGGCGGCGGTCTCCCTCACCCCGACCGGCACGGGAGCGGTGTGCTTCGCGACCGTCGAGGGCGCGGCCTTCGACGGCGTACGACGGGAGGTGCGGGCCCTGCTCGACGCGGACGCGGGGCGGACCGGGCCGCCCGTCGGGATCGAGCGGGACGAGTACGGCTACTCGTGGCTGGTCTCCCGGCGGGATCCACGGGACCTGCCCGCACTGGTGAGCGATCTGCACGCGGTCAACAGCGCATTGGAGGGCGACGGGTTCGGGCCGCAGCTGCTGTGCTCGGTGGTCGGGTTCCGAGGAGAGGGCGAGGGAGAGGGGGAGGGGGAGGGAGAGGGCGGCGGTGCCCGGCTCGGGCTCGTCTATCTCTACAAGCGGGGGACCTTCTATCCGTTCGCGCCCACGCCGGGTGCGGGGCGGCGTAGGGACAACGCGCTGGAACTGCGGGTCCGGGCCGTGCTCGGGGACGAGCTGCGGATCGAGCCCGAGCTGAGCCGGTGGTTCCCGATCTGGGGTGCCCCGGGGCTGTGACCTGCCCCGGGACGCCCTGCCTGCTTGCTCGTCGCTCCGGCGGTGGACTCCTTCGCTACTTGCCCCTCCCGCCGCGCTCCTGCCGACGGGTCTCGGAAGGCCGTTCGCGGCGGTAGCGGCGTTCCCACTTCGCCTGCTGGTCACGGCGATCGCGGTACGCGCGGTAGGAGGCGGGTGCCGGGCCGCCGCTCGCCGGGGGTCCGGACGAGGACGCCGCCGACGAGCCTCCCCCCGTGCGGCCGTGGCGGACGTACAGGTAGAGCAAGGCGACTGCGGCGAGCCAGAGGACTTGGTTGGAGAAACCCATGACGACCAGTACCGCGGTCGCCGAAAGGATCAAGGTGCCCATGACGGGCCTCCTTGGGGCGTGGCGTGAGTGAGGACTGTGCGTGGAACTGATGCGTGCGTGTCCGACGGGGCGCCGGGGGTGGGGGCGGCCGTCCGTCGATGCGTAGAAGAGTAGCCCCGGGGCCGGAAAGTGATGCCTGTCCTGCGCGGGCCCGGTGTCCGAGGACTCCGCTGCGCGTATCCAGGATGCTCGTGTGACGGGTGCGGGGGCATCCCATTTATCGGGGATGCCGGCCCCATGGGATTCGAGGATCAGGATTGGGCGGCGACCCGTACCCGGGTGGACAAGCAGCTCCCGGCGGGCCGCCGCCTGCGGAACCGGGCGGGTCTGCACGGCGGTTGGACCTCGCGGATGCGTCGGCTGACGCTCGACGACGGGACGGGGCTCGTCCAGCGGTCGTTCGTGAAACCGTTCTTCCGGCTGCACGCTCCCGGGCTGTTGAACCGTGGGGCCGCGATACTCACCCTGCTCGCGTCGTACGACGACATCCCTACGCCCTGTCTGCACGCCATCGACCCGACCGTCGAACTCACCGACCATCCCTCTCTGTTGATGTCCCTGCTGCCAGGGTCCGTGCGGGTCGAGGAGGACGCCGGCCTGGAGGCGCGGCTCGACCTGCTCGCCGGGCAGCTCGCCCGGATCCACGCGGTCGTACCGGAGGAACGGCCTCGTACGTACCAGGCCTGGACCTCGCCCGAGCGGGTCACCACGCCCATGCTTCCTGCACCGGGACTTCCATCCGGGGAACGTTCTGTTCACAGGCACGGGCGCGGACGGTGGGCTGCGGATCGGCGGGGTCGTGGACTGGGTGGAGACCTCGTGGGGGCCGGCGGATCTCGATGTGTCCCACTGCTCGACCGCGTTGGCGCTGCCGTACGGGGCCGAGTACGGGTTCGGGTTCCGGAGCGGTACGAGGCTCGAGGTGGGCTTCAACTGGTCCAGGACCAGGACCACTTGTACTGGCGTCTGCTGGACGCGCTCGCCTACGCGCCCGACGCGGAGAAGGTCGCGGTGCCCTGGCGGGAGCTGGGGCGGACCGATCTGACGCCGGAAGTGCTGGGGACGCGGCTGGAGGCGTATGTGGGCGGGGTGTTGGAGCGGTACGCGTAGCGGGGCGGGGTCGGGCGGGGCTGGGGCGGATCGAGGGCGGGACCGGCCGGGGATTGATCGGCGGGGGGGACCTGTCGGGGACTGATCGGCAGCGGGAGCGGTCGGGAGCTGATCGGCGGCTGACCGGTGGCCGAGCCACGGTGCCGCCCGATTGTCAGTGGCGTCCGGAAGGATGCGGTCGAGGAGTCTGCACCTTCGACGGCATCGAGGAATCTGGGCCTTCGACGGTATTCGGGGCTTCAGAGGACGTGATCGGCTCAGGGCACGGCAGAGCTTCAGGGCCCGGGGGCTTCGATGACTTCGATGGCTCAGAGGCATCGGGGGCTCGGGGGTTTCCGGGCTACGGGGCTACGGGGCTACGGGAACGAACGCGGCGTACGGGTGGAGGCGGCGAGTATGGGTGACGGGCGGCGGTATGTCGGGGTGGCCGAGCGGCGGGCGCGGCTGGGGCTGCGGCAGCGGTTGGCCGGATCGGTGCGGGCGGCGGGCCCGGAGGAGGTGGCCGATTCGCTGGTCGCGCTGCACGGCTCGGATCCCGCGACGGTGCATCTCGCGGTGGGCGCGCGGCTCGCCGATCCGGTGCGGACGGTGGCCGAGACCGAGCGGGCGCTGTACGCGGACCGGACGCTCGTCCGGATGCACGGCATGCGGCACACCGTGTTCGTGTTCCCCACGGACCTGACGGCCGTGGTGCACGCCTCGACCGGCATCACGGTCGCCGCGAGGGAGCGGGCCACGCTGCTGAAGAACATGGCGGTGGCCGGAGCCCCGGACGCGGCCTGGTTGAAAGAGGTCGAGGAGTCGGCGCTGGCCGCGCTGTCCCGGCGCGGCCAGGCGACCGCGGCCGAACTCGCCGAGGACGAACCGAGGTTGCGGCAGCAGTTCGTGTATGCCGCCGGGAAGAGCTACGAGGGGATGCACACCGTCTCTACGCGGCTGCTGAAGGTGCTGGGGGTGGAGGGCCGAGTCGTACGGGGACGGCCGCTCGGCTCCTGGACGTCGAGCCAGTTCCGCTGGGCCGTGGCTCCCGCGCACCCCGAGCTGGACGTGGCCGAGGCCCAGGCGTCTTTGCTGGGCCGGTGGCTGGCGGCCTGCGGCCCGGCGACCGAGGCGGACCTGAAGTGGTGGACGGGGTGGCGTGTCACGGAGGTCCGCCGGGCGCTGGCGGCGATCGGGGCGCGGGCCGTGACGCTGGACGAGGGCACGGGGTACGTGACCGCCGACGACGAGGCGCCGGTCCCCGACCCCGCCGGGCCCTGGGCCGCCCTCCTCCCCGCCCTCGATCCGACGGCCATGGGCTGGCAGCAACGCGACTGGTACCTCGCCCCCGAACTCCGGCCCGCCCTCTTCGACTACAGCGGCAACGTCGGCCCGACGGTGTGGTGGAACGGCCGGGTGGTGGGCGGCTGGGCCCAGCGGTCGGGCGACGGGGAGATCATCTGGCGGGTGCTGGATGCGGAGGGGGTGGGGCGGGAGGGGAAGGAGGCGATCCGGGTGGAGGCTGCGCGGTTGCGGGGGTGGGTGGGGGCGACCAGGGTCACGCCGCGGTTCCGGACGCCGTTGGAGAAGGAGTTGGCGTGAATTCGCGGAAGAGCTCGGGGGAATCGGTGGTGTGGCGACCGCGGGTGCGTGGGGGCTGGTCGCGCAGTTCCCCGCGCCCCTAAAAGACCAGGCCCCTGCGGGCCTGGGAAGCACGGGGCGCAGCCCCTGCTT
>NZ_JBHVDX010000385.1:0-5357 GCF_042802555.1 Streptomyces sp. NPDC057474
TACGCCCAGTACGAGGCCTTTCGTCCGGCACGCCGAGAGCACGCACCGGACGCCGCAGAGCCGCCCTTCGGGCGACGAAGGGACTTCCGAAACACACCCTAGGACCTGCCTGACCATTCCCGGCTGCCACGCGACGCCATGCACGCTCCCCCCTGCCTCAAGGGCGTGGGTGGTGCCCCCACTATCGGCTCCGGGCGACGGGAATGGCCAGACAGGCCCTAGCCCGCCTGCGCCGACGCGACAGCAGCCCCTGAAATGTCAATATGCGGTACGGGAATTCACCTTTTCGAGTGCTGTAGATCTTGCGCGGGGCGCGAAAGGGGTGGCCGGGTCCGCGCCGGGGTAGCTACCGGGATCGAATGCGCCCTACCCCTGACAAGGTGGAGCCGCCATGACTCCGGATGCCCATGACCGTGCCGCCTCTCGGCCCGAGGACGCGGCCACCGGGCCCGGACCCGGCCCGACGGCAACGGCGGCGGCGAACCCGTACGCCCGCACCCGTCGGATCGGCCCGTTCACCGTGATCGAGGTCTCGGGCGAGATCGACGTGGCGTCGGCGGGCCTCGTGGCCGAGCATCTGACAGCCGCCACCACCGGGCCAACCGAGCCGGACGTGCTCGTCGACCTGCGCCGCGTCTCCTTCTTCGACTGCTCGGGCCTGCGCGTCCTGTGCCGGGCGGAGGCCACGGCCAAGGCGCGCGGCGGCCGGCTCCGGCTCGTCTCCGACCAACCCCTGATGCACCGGCTCCTGCGCGCCGCCCGGCTGCTGGGCCGCTTCCCGCCGCTCCCGGACCTCCCTCCCGCTCCCCCTCCCTCGTCCCCGCCACCGCCACCGCCACCGCCAAGTCTCAAGTAGCAGTTCAATGAAAAGATTGAAGGACCTGCGGCGGGCACACACCGTTCCGGCCGACACCGGCACGGAATCCGAGCGATACAGAAGTGGAGACGCGCGAAGTGAAGTTCCTTCTCGAAGTCGACCTGGACAGCACGGACTGGGACGAGGGCACCACCGTCCAGGAGTTGGAGCGCATCCTGCGCTACTGGGGCGGCAACCTCCGGCACTGCGAGATCGAACCCGGGGACGGCCAGCCTTTGTACGACTCCGGCCACCAGGAGGTCGGGCGCTGGACCGTCACCTCCGAGTGACCGGCTGAGAGTTCCCGGCATGTGATGCCGGGGGCCGGCCGCGGCCCCACTCCGCTTCGGCCGGCCCCCGGACAGGGATCGCGTGACACACCGCGACAGGGCTCGCGCTCCCCAGCCACGGACCCTCGCTCATCACTCACGGGGCCACGCAACCCCGGTCTGTCGGCCGCGGAAGCGGCCTCGTCGTACGGGACGCTCAGAAGGCGTACAGGACGCTCGCGGCGGAGTCCTTCAGGCACTCGTTGGCGAAGGTGCGCTCGTACGCGACGCGCTTGCCCTGCCAGACACCGTTCACGGTGACGACCACCGGGTCGTACTGCTTGCTGCACATCGCCCCGGCCCTGCCGGTCAGGGCGTCGAAGTCGCCGCCGTTGCCGCGGAGTTCGGCGCAGGCGTCGACGGGGGCCGGGTGCGTGCCGGAGGGCTTCGGCGCGCAGGTCAGGGTGACCGCGCGCTCGGGGGTGACGGCGGCCGAGGTCTCGCCGTGGCCCATGGTCAGGACCAGGGCCGAGGGGGCGTAGAGCCCGGACGCGGCGGGCTCGGGGGCGGCGAGCGCGGAGCCCGTGAGGGGACCGCAGACGGCGGTGGCCGTCAGGGTGAGAGTCGCTGCCCAACGCGCGGTCTTCGGCATTGTGTGCATCCTTCCGCTCTGCAGGAGTGCCCGGACGGCCCCGCCACATCTGTCGCGTGTACGAGCCTGCCCGGACGGTGCCGGATCGGCGAGCGCGAGTCTGCCGGGTCCAGGGCTGGAACACACATCGACCCCATGGGTTTCAGTAACTTTGAGTATTGAATCAGTGGCTCGAAGTCACGGAACTCGACCACGCGAACCCCGATTCTGAGCGGTTCCCGATCGCCAAATGATCATGATTGGCCGGATCTCCACGGCTGAGCAATCGGCCTGAAACATTCCGCTTCAGCTCACGACAACCGCCCGAATGGCCCCGAGGCGACCAGGAGTGGTGGACGATTCATCCACCTCGGCACCAAAGAATGGACGAAGCACCCTCTGGCTTGTGCTTGGCGTGCACCCTTAACGTCACCTCACCCCATGAGGACGGCTCCCGCTCCGTCGCCCACCCGGCGGCACACCGGCCCTCCTGCCCACCGCGCCACGACACGCCCCACCGCCGGTCCACCGCTGGAGCCCCCATGTCCGAGACGTCCCCGACCGCCGAGCACTCTCCCGCCGCTCCACCCACGCCCCCGGCCCTCACGGAGGTCGAGTCGCACGGCGTCGAGCGCATCCCCGACGCGGACCGCACCGCGAAACCCCTCGACCTGTTCCGGCTCGCGTTCGGCGGTGCCAACACCTTCTCCACCTGTGTGCTGGGTGCCTTCCCGATCCTGTTCGGTCTCTCCTTCTGGCAGGGGCTCGCGGCCACCCTCCTCGGTGTCGTCGTCGGCGCGCTGATCCTCTGCCCGATGGCGGTGTTCGGCCCGGTCAACGGCACCAACAACGCCGTCTCCTCGTCCGCCCATCTGGGTGTGCACGGCCGGGTGGTCGGCTCCTTCCTCTCCCTGCTGACGGCCGTCGCGTTCTTCTCCCTCTCGGTGTGGAGCTCCGGCGACGCCCTGGTCGGCGGCGCGCACCGGCTCTTCGGCCTGGAGCGCTCGACACCGTCGTACGTCGTCGCGTACACCCTCTTCGCGGTGCTCGTCCTCGTGGTGTGCGTGTACGGCTTCCGGTTCATGCTCTTGGTCAACAAGGTCGCGGTGACCTCGGCGAGCCTGCTGTTCGTGCTCGGCGCGATCGCCTTCGCCGGTGACTTCGACCCCTCCTACGCCGGTGTCTTCACGGACTCGGCGGACGCGGCGACCCAGTCGCTGTTCTGGCCGTCGTTCATCGGCGCGGCCCTGATCGTGCTCTCCAACCCGGTGTCGTTCGGCGCGTTCCTCGGCGACTGGTCTCGCTACATCCCGGCGAGCACCCCGCGCCGCAAGGTCATCGGGGCCGCGTTCCTCTCCCAGATCGCGACACTGCTGCCGTTCCTCTTCGGGCTGTCCACGGCGAGCATCATCGCGGCCAAGGCCCCGGAGTACGTCGATCCGGCGGCCCCCGACTTCGTGGGCGGACTGCTCGCGATCTCACCGAGCTGGTTCTTCCTGCCGGTGTGTCTGCTCGCCCTGATCGGCGGCCTGTCGACGGGCACGACGTCGCTGTACGGCACCGGCCTGGACTTCTCCTCCGTCTTCCCCCGGCTGTCGCGCGTCCGGGCGACGGTGCTGGTCGGCGTGCTGTCCATCGCGTTCATCTTCGTCGGCCGGTTCGGCCTGGACCTCGTCCAGTCCATCTCCACCTTCGCCACGATGATCATCACCTGCACCACCCCGTGGATGGTCGTGATGATCCTGGGCTTCTGGACCCGGCGCGGCTGGTACGACCCCGAGGCCCTCCAGGTCTTCAACCGCCGCCAGCGCGGCGGGCGTTACTGGTTCGCACACGGCTGGAACTGGCGTGGCATGACCGCGTGGTGGGTCTCGGCGGTGCTCGGCGTGCTGTTCACCAACATCCCGGGCCAGTTCGTGGGCCCGCTCGGCGACCTCGCCGGCGGCGTCGACATCAGCCTCCCGCTCTCCCTGATCGTGTCGGCGGTCCTGTTCCTCACCCTGCTCCGCCTGTTCCCCGAACCGCGCGCCGTATACGGCCCCGAGGGCGCCCGTCTGGTCCGTACGGCCGATGTGCCGGTACCGCCGATCACCGGCCCGGGGGCGCCGAAGGACACATCGTCGCCGGTGCTCGCCACCGAAGGGAGCTGAGGGGAAGCCCTCGATCCGGCGTAAGCGCGACGGGCCGACCCCCTGCGCCCGTTCCGCGCCGGCGTTCCGGCCGACCGTGCGTGCGTGCACAACGCTGGACGGCGACCTCCCGGCTCGTCAGGATCGTCGGCGACGCGGGGCGTTCTCGACGGCGAGGGGCAGGACGGACGGATGGCGAAGCACTGGGCTGACTTCCAGTACGAGATCTACCTGGGCGGGATGGGCGGGGCCGTGCCGCGGCTGCCCGCCGATCTGACCCGGCTGGAGGAACTGGCCGAGCATCGGCTCGGTGCGGGGCCGGTCGGCTATGTGGCGGGCAGCGCCGGTGACGGCAGCACGGCCCGCGCCAACCGGGCGGCGCTGGAGCGGCATCGGATCGTGCCGCGGCTGCTGCGGGACGTGAGTGAACGCGACCTGTCCGTCGAGGTGTTGGGCCGTGCGCTGCCCGCGCCGGTGGCGCTCGCCCCGGTGGGCGTGCTGTCGATCGTGCACCCGGAGGCGGAGTCGGCGGCCGCGCAAGCCGCCGCCGCCGCGCAGGGCGTGCCGTACATCCTGTCCTCGGCGTCCAGCACGCCCATGGAGCAGGTCGCGGAGGTGCTGGGCGACGCGGAGCGCTGGTTCCAGCTGTACTGGGCCAAGGACCGCGAGGTCACCCGGAGCTTCCTGGAACGGGCGAAGGCCTCGGGGTACTCCGTGCTCGTCGTCACCCTCGACACGCCGTTGCTCGGCTGGCGACCGCGTGATCTGGAGCGGGCGTATCTACCGTTCCTGCACGGCGTGGGCACCGCCAACTACTTCTCCGACCCGGCGTTTCGGGCGGGCCTCGCCAAGCCGGTCCACGAGGATCCGAACGCGGCCGTGCTGCACTTCGCCGGCATGTTCGGGGACCCCGGCAAGACGTGGCCCGACCTGGCGTTCCTGCGCGAGCACTGGGGCGGGCCGATCGTCTTGAAGGGCGTCCTGCACCCGGACGACGCCCGGCTCGCCGCGGACGCCGGGATGGACGGTGTGGTCGTGTCCAACCACGGGGGCCGGCAGGTGGCCGGTGGTGTCGCGGCCGCCGACGCGCTGCCGCAAGTGGCCCGAGCGGTCGGTGACCGGCTGACCGTGCTCTTCGACAGCGGGATCCGGACCGGGGACGATGTCTTCAAGGCCCTGGCGCTCGGTGCGGAGGCCGTGCTGCTCGGCCGGCCCTACGTCTACGGTCTCGCCCTCGACGGCCGGGCGGGCGTGGAACACGTGATCCGCTGCCTGCTCGCCGAGTTCGATCTCACGCTGGCGTTGTCCGGCCATCGGACGCCGGCCTCGGTCGGCCCCGACAGCCTCGTCGGCGGGGCCGGCTAACAGCTGGTTCGTCGGCTGCGGGTGGGCGGGGGCTGGTCGCGCAGTTCCCCGCGCCCCTGAAAGACACGGCCCTGCGGGCCGAGAAGCACGGGGCGCAGCCCCTGCTT
>NZ_JBHVDX010000386.1:0-5323 GCF_042802555.1 Streptomyces sp. NPDC057474
GTCACACGCCTACCCCAGCGCCGCCACCTTGTCCCGGTACCCCCTCACCGGGGCCGCGTCGCGGTAGGGCTCCAGACGGCGTTCGAAGTCGCGGACGTACTCCACGGCTCGTACGGACCGCATCTCGGCGGCCTGCCCGGCGGCTTCCGCGCCCAACTGGCAGGCCTGGTCGAGTTCGCCGAGGCCCAGACGGGCGGAGGCGAGGACGACGCGGCAGAAGAGGCGGCTGCGGGCGTAGGCGGGCGCCCGCAACTGCAGGGAGCGTTCGGCGTGCTGGGCCGCGGCCCGGTACTGCTGGAGGTCGCGGTGGCTGTGGCCGAACTCGTCGGCGAGCTGGGCCTCGTCGAAGAACCGCGCCCAGTACGGGACTTCGTCCCCGGGGCGGGCCGTCTCCAGGGCGCGCTCGGCCCGTACCAGGGCGGCCGTGGAGGCCCGCACCTCGCCGAGCACCGCGTGCCCCCGCGCCTCGACGGAGTGCAGCAGCGACTGCACCACCGGCGGCACGGCCGACCCGACGCCCTGCTGGGCGACGCGTGCGAGCTGCACGGCCTCCCGGCCATGCCCCAGGTAGACCGCCTGACGGCTCATCGTGACGAGCACGTACGCGCCGTACGCCCGGTCCCCCGCCGCCTGCGACAGTCGCAGCGCCTGCACGAAGTACCGCTGGGCGAGCCCGTGCGCGCCGATGTCGTACGAGGTCCAGCCGGCCAGCCGGGTCAGGTCGGCGGCGGCCGCGAACAGCCGTCGGCCGATCTGCTCGCCGTAGGCGCCGCGCAGCATGGGCTCGGCCTCGTGCTCCAGGTAGCGCACGAGGGCCTGGCGGGCGTGACCACCGCCGTACGCGTCGTCGAGGGCGCGGAACAGCTCCCCGACCGAGCGGAGGGCGGCGATGTCGCCGCCGGTGACCTTCTGGCCGGGGCCGCGCTCGGTCTGGCTGCGCTGGCGGGGGACGACCGGGCGGCTCTGCGGGGGGACGCGAGTGACACTCGGATCACCCCGGCCCACCCGGTCGTCGGCGCGGCCGATCAGCCAGTCGCGGCTGGGGACGACCAGTCCGGCCGGGGTGAACGCGATCTTGCGAAGCTCGGCATGGCTGCCGGAGTCCTTGCGCCACAGGCCGCCGACGATGTCGATGGCCTCCTCGGGGCTCGCGGCGAACTCCAGGCCCGCGTAGACGGGGGCGCAGGCGTCCAGTCCGAGGTCCTGGGCGGTGAGCCTGCGGCCGAGGCGGCGGGTGAACACCTCGGCGATGAGTGCGGGTGTCGTCCCCCGGGGCTGCTGACCACGCAGCCAGCGGGTGACCGACGTCTTGTCGTATCTGAGGTCGAGGCCGTGTTCGAGACCGAGCTGGTCCACACGGCGCGCTAGTCCCGCGTTCGAGAACCCCGCTTCTGCGATGAGGGCGGCGAGCTGGCGGTTGGGGGTGCGCTGCGCGGGTCGTTCCGTCATCTGCGGTGCAATCTCCTGCCTTCCGGGTGTCGGCGGGGTTTCCCGGATTGCCTGGTGAGAAGCCTTTTGCGGCCTTGTGAACGGCGCGAATGTAGCGGAGAGTAAGCGTCCGATCGCACACTTTCAGATCTATTCATCCGATCGTGTGAGGATTCGCCGCACTGCTGACGTGGTCGGCCTCCGCCGTGCGCCGGCTGGGCCCCTCGTACGCCCGGCGGCCGTGGCGTACGACGGGCGCCGAGCCTCACCCCCGCGCCTCGTACGACGAAGGCCTGATCGATGCGGACGTCGGCGCGGGACGTCGGTGCCGGGACCGCTCGAACAGCGCCCGGTCGTACGGTCGTACAGTGGCTTGGGCGCGTCACGCGCCTGACAGGACTATCGCGGTGCCGCCGCCCGGCGGTGCCGCCGAGGGAGGCGCTTGCCGTGAGTGGGTTGCGGTTCGTCCGCATGGGGTTCGGCACGGAGGCCGTCGAGTACCAGGAGGCGTGGGACGAGCAGCGCCGGGTACACGCGGCGCGCTTCGCCGACGAGGCCCCCGACACCGTGCTGCTCCTGGAGCACCCGCCGGTCTACACGGCCGGCCGGCGCACGGCCGACAACGAGCGCCCCCTCGACGGCACCCCCGTCATCGACGTCGACCGCGGCGGCAGGATCACCTGGCACGGTCCGGGCCAGCTGGTGGGCTACCCGATCCAGAAGCTCCCCCGCCCGGTGGACGTGGTGGCCCACGTACGGCGTCTCGAAGAGGCCCTGATCCGTACGTGCGCGGAGTTCGGGGTGGAGACCAACCGCGTCGAGGGCCGCAGCGGTGTGTGGGTGCTCGGCGATCCGGTCGAGCGGCGGCTCGGCGGGCTCTCGCTGGACCTCGACCCCCGGATGACCGACGACGAGTTCGACCCGCGGATGAACGGGCCGGAGTACGCGCCCTCCAACGCCGGGCAGCGGCGCGAGGACCGCAAGATCGCCGCGATCGGCATCCGCGTCGCCAAGGGCGTCACCATGCACGGCTTCGCGCTCAACGTGAACCCCGACAACAAGTGGTTCGACCGGATCATCCCCTGCGGAATCCGCGACGCCGGCGTCGCCTCCCTCGCGGGCGAACTGGGCCGCGACATCGACATCGCCGAGGTCCTTCCGGTGGCGGAGCGCCACCTGCGGGATGTGCTGGAGAACGCGGACCTGAAGCCGCGCGAGGTGGAACGGGCGTCGGCTTAGTCCGACCGGTCTTTCCTCGCCCCCGCGCCCCTGAAGGAGCGCGGGGAACTGCGCGACAAGCCCCCACCCGTCCGCAGCCGAAAAGGCGCACCGGAACGTGGGGAAGGGACGGGTAGGGGCGGCGGGGGCGAAGGGAATGCCACCACGATGCCGAAGGTTGCCCAGCCCGGGGACCGAGAACCGTACGGGCGTACGCTGGTGGACGCCGAAGAATCGAAGACCACCCAAAGCAATCAGCAGGGAGCCGATGTGTCCGCAGTCGCGCCCGACGGACGCAAGATGCTGCGCCTGGAGGTCCGGAACAGCCAGACCCCCATCGAGCGCAAGCCCGAGTGGATCAAGACCCGGGCGAAAATGGGCCCCGAGTACACGAAGATGCAGGGCCTCGTGAAGAGCGAGGGCCTGCACACGGTCTGCCAGGAGGCGGGCTGCCCCAACATCTACGAGTGCTGGGAGGACCGCGAGGCGACGTTCCTCATCGGCGGCGACCAGTGCACCCGGCGCTGCGACTTCTGTCAGATCGACACCGGCAAGCCCGAGGCGCTCGACCGCGACGAGCCGCGTCGCGTCGGCGAGTCCGTCGTCACCATGGACCTGAACTACGCCACCATCACCGGCGTCGCCCGTGACGACCTGCCGGACGGCGGCGCCTGGCTCTACGCCGAGACGGTCCGCCAGATCCACGAGCAGACGGCTCGGCGCGAGGACGGCCAGACCAAGGTCGAGCTGCTGGCGCCCGACTTCAACGCCGTCCCGGAGCTGTTGGAGGAGGTCTTCGCCTCCCGCCCCGAGGTCTTCGCGCACAACGTCGAGACGGTCCCCCGGATCTTCAAGCGCATCCGCCCCGGCTTCCGCTACGAGCGCTCCCTGAAGGTCATCACCGAGGCCCGCGACTACGGTCTGGTCACGAAATCGAACCTCATCCTCGGCATGGGCGAGACCCGCGAAGAGGTCAGCGAGGCGCTCCGACAGCTGCACGACGCCGGCTGCGAGCTGGTGACCATCACCCAGTACCTGCGCCCGAGCGTCCGCCACCACCCCGTGGAGCGCTGGGTCAAGCCGCAGGAGTTCGTCGAGCTGAAGCAGGAGGCCGACGAGATCGGCTTCTCCGGCGTGATGTCCGGCCCACTGGTCCGCTCCTCGTACCGCGCCGGCCGGCTCTATCAGATGGCCATCGAACAGCGTCATTCAGCTGCTCCGCAGCGGGGAGATTCCTACGTCGCCTCGCAGGCCGTCTGACCCTTACGCCAAATGGCACGGAGTGCCATCAGTTCGTGTGAATCTGCGCACAAGTGGCTACTCACCAGTAATGGCTGATTGACCGCGGTCCTGACAGTCCTCGCAGATGAGGGCACTGTCGGGGCCGCGTCGAGGTTTAAAGGCCCCGCATCAAGGCTTCACTGTCGTTTGACCGGTCGGTCACGCCCTGGTAACACCAATCAGTGACCCTGGTTTCACGCCCGGTACAGGGTCCTAGCCAGAGAAGCCATCCCGAGGGGGGACCTCCCATGCAGGCCGCGCCCGTTCGCGCCACAGCGATCCCGTCGTTCACCACTGCACTCCGTGCCGTCGAGTCGCTGCTCATGAGCAGCGGTCAGCGCACCGCCCGTCGCAACGCCTGGACCTCCGTCCTGGAGGACCGCCGCCGCGCCAAGGACCGTGTCGAGGCTGAGCGTGTCCTCGAAGCCGCCGTCGCCTCCCGCACCTCGTAACACAGCCCCTCCGCACGACCCCGTTCGCGCCCGACCGCCGCTTTACGCCGGCACCGCCGCCGCCCGGCGCCGCTTCCCCAGCGCTGCCCCGGTCTCCGGTCCCCACCGGCACCGCCGTCGTCCTCGCTTCCCCGGACACGTAGACTTCGTGTCATGGCGAGGAAGGAACCCGCAGCGGACGCTGCGAACCCCGGGCGACTCAAGCAGATCGCTCTGACGTACAAGATGACCCGCAAGGCCGACAAGAAAATCGGTCTTGTACTCGCGGCTGTCGGAATCATCACCTTCGGTGTCTTCCTCGCGATCGGTTTCTTGATCGGTCACCCCATCTATCTCGGCATTCTGGGCCTCCTGCTCGCCTTCCTCGCGACGGCGATCGTCTTCGGACGACGGGCCGAGCGGGCCGCGTTCGGGCAGATGGAGGGCCAGCCGGGTGCCGCGGCCGCGGTGCTGGACAACGTGGGCCGTGGCTGGACCACGACCCCCGCGGTGGCGATGAACCGCAGCCAGGACGTGGTGCACCGGGCCGTCGGCAAGGCCGGTATCGTCCTGGTCGCCGAGGGCAACCCGAACCGGGTGAAGAGCCTGCTGGCGGCCGAGAAGCGGAAGATGGCCCGCATCGTCTCGGACGTCCCGGTGCACGACCTGGTCGTGGGCACCGGCGAGGGCCGGACCGAGCTGAAGAAGCTCCGCACGACCATGCTCAAGCTGCCGCGCGTTCTCTCCGGCCCCCAGGTGACCGCCACCAACGACCGGCTGCGGGCGATGGGCGACCTGATGAGCAACATGCCGCTCCCCAAGGGCCCGATGCCCAAGGGCATGCGCATGCCGAAGGGCGGCCCGAAGGCCCGCTGACGACACGAGTACGACGATGGGGGCGCCCGACCCAGCCAATGTGCGGCTACCGCCGCGAGGCTCCGGGCGCCCTGCGCGCCGGGGCGTTG
>NZ_JBHVDX010000387.1:0-2680 GCF_042802555.1 Streptomyces sp. NPDC057474
AACTTGGGTGAGTACAAAGGAAGCGTCCGTTCCTTGAGAACTCAACAGCGTGCCAAAAATCAACGCCAGATATGTTGATACCCCGTTCCCGGCCGGTTTCCGGTTGGGGCGAGGTTCCTTTGAAGTAAAACACAGCGAGGACGCTGTGAACGGTCGGGCTTATTCCGCCTGACTGTTCCGCTCTCGTGGTGTTGCACCGGATTACCGGTACACATTCACGGAGAGTTTGATCCTGGCTCAGGACGAACGCTGGCGGCGTGCTTAACACATGCAAGTCGAACGATGAACCACTTCGGTGGGGATTAGTGGCGAACGGGTGAGTAACACGTGGGCAATCTGCCCTTCACTCTGGGACAAGCCCTGGAAACGGGGTCTAATACCGGATACAACACTCTCGGGCATCCGATGAGTGTGGAAAGCTCCGGCGGTGAAGGATGAGCCCGCGGCCTATCAGCTTGTTGGTGAGGTAACGGCTCACCAAGGCGACGACGGGTAGCCGGCCTGAGAGGGCGACCGGCCACACTGGGACTGAGACACGGCCCAGACTCCTACGGGAGGCAGCAGTGGGGAATATTGCACAATGGGCGAAAGCCTGATGCAGCGACGCCGCGTGAGGGATGACGGCCTTCGGGTTGTAAACCTCTTTCAGCAGGGAAGAAGCGAAAGTGACGGTACCTGCAGAAGAAGCGCCGGCTAACTACGTGCCAGCAGCCGCGGTAATACGTAGGGCGCGAGCGTTGTCCGGAATTATTGGGCGTAAAGAGCTCGTAGGCGGTCTGTCGCGTCGGATGTGAAAGCCCGGGGCTTAACCCCGGGTCTGCATTCGATACGGGCAGACTAGAGTGTGGTAGGGGAGATCGGAATTCCTGGTGTAGCGGTGAAATGCGCAGATATCAGGAGGAACACCGGTGGCGAAGGCGGATCTCTGGGCCATTACTGACGCTGAGGAGCGAAAGCGTGGGGAGCGAACAGGATTAGATACCCTGGTAGTCCACGCCGTAAACGGTGGGAACTAGGTGTTGGCGACATTCCACGTCGTCGGTGCCGCAGCTAACGCATTAAGTTCCCCGCCTGGGGAGTACGGCCGCAAGGCTAAAACTCAAAGGAATTGACGGGGGCCCGCACAAGCAGCGGAGCATGTGGCTTAATTCGACGCAACGCGAAGAACCTTACCAAGGCTTGACATACACCGGAAACGGCCAGAGATGGTCGCCCCCTTGTGGTCGGTGTACAGGTGGTGCATGGCTGTCGTCAGCTCGTGTCGTGAGATGTTGGGTTAAGTCCCGCAACGAGCGCAACCCTTGTTCTGTGTTGCCAGCATGCCCTTCGGGGTGATGGGGACTCACAGGAGACTGCCGGGGTCAACTCGGAGGAAGGTGGGGACGACGTCAAGTCATCATGCCCCTTATGTCTTGGGCTGCACACGTGCTACAATGGCAGGTACAATGAGCTGCGAAGCCGTGAGGCGGAGCGAATCTCAAAAAGCCTGTCTCAGTTCGGATTGGGGTCTGCAACTCGACCCCATGAAGTCGGAGTTGCTAGTAATCGCAGATCAGCATTGCTGCGGTGAATACGTTCCCGGGCCTTGTACACACCGCCCGTCACGTCACGAAAGTCGGTAACACCCGAAGCCGGTGGCCCAACCCGTAAGGGAGGGAGCTGTCGAAGGTGGGACTGGCGATTGGGACGAAGTCGTAACAAGGTAGCCGTACCGGAAGGTGCGGCTGGATCACCTCCTTTCTAAGGAGCATCTAGATCTCGCAAGAGATCCAGAGCCACTACGCAGGCAAATGTTCTGCGGTGGTCAGCTCATGGGTGGAACGTTGATTATTCGGCTGGGTTCACGGGTCGGAGGCTGTTAGTACTGCTCGCAAGGGTGTGGAAAGCATGATCTTCGGACGGGGTCTGGTCGGGCACGCTGTTGGGTGTCTGAGGGTATGGCCGTGATGGCTGCCTTCAGTGCCGGCCCCAGTGCACTCGGACCGAATGGTTCGGGGTGATGGGTGGTTGGTCGTTGTTTGAGAACTGCACAGTGGACGCGAGCATCTGTGGCCAAGTTTTTAAGGGCGCACGGTGGATGCCTTGGCACCAGGAACCGATGAAGGACGTGGGAGGCCACGATAGGCCCCGGGGAGTCGTCAACCAGGCTTTGATCCGGGGGTGTCCGAATGGGGAAACCCGGCAGTCGTCATGGGCTGTCACCCATACCTGAACACATAGGGTATGTGGAGGGAACGCGGGGAAGTGAAACATCTCAGTACCCGCAGGAAGAGAAAACAACCGTGATTCCGGGAGTAGTGGCGAGCGAAACCGGATGAGGCCAAACCGTATACGTGTGAGACCCGGCAGGGGTTGCGTATACGGGGTTGTGGGATCTCTCTTTCACAGTCTGCCGGCTGTGAGGCGAGTCAGAAACCGTTGATGTAGGCGAAGGACATGCGAAAGGTCCGGCGTAGAGGGTAAGACCCCCGTAGCTGAAACATCAACGGCTCGTTTGAGAGACACCCAAGTAGCACGGGGCCCGAGAAATCCCGTGTGAATCTGGCGGGACCACCCGCTAAGCCTAAATATTCCCTGGTGACCGATAGCGGATAGTACCGTGAGGGAATGGTGAAAAGTACCGCGGGAGCGGAGTGAAATAGTACCTGAAACCGTGTGCCTACAAGCCGTGGGAGCGTCG
>NZ_JBHVDX010000387.1:2779-5273 GCF_042802555.1 Streptomyces sp. NPDC057474
GTCGTGACTGCGTGCCTTTTGAAGAATGAGCCTGCGAGTTTGCGGTGTGTTGCGAGGTTAACCCGGGTGGGGTAGCCGTAGCGAAAGCGAGTCCGAACAGGGCGTTTCAGTAGCACGCTCAAGACCCGAAGCGGAGTGATCTAGCCATGGGCAGGTTGAAGCGGAGGTAAGACTTCGTGGAGGACCGAACCCACCAGGGTTGAAAACCTGGGGGATGACCTGTGGTTAGGGGTGAAAGGCCAATCAAACTCCGTGATAGCTGGTTCTCCCCGAAATGCATTTAGGTGCAGCGTCGTGTGTTTCTTGCCGGAGGTAGAGCACTGGATAGGCGATGGGCCCTACCGGGTTACTGACCTTAGCCAAACTCCGAATGCCGGTAAGTGAGAGCGCGGCAGTGAGACTGTGGGGGATAAGCTCCATGGTCGAGAGGGAAACAGCCCAGAGCATCGACTAAGGCCCCTAAGCGTACGCTAAGTGGGAAAGGATGTGGAGTCGCACAGACAACCAGGAGGTTGGCTTAGAAGCAGCCACCCTTGAAAGAGTGCGTAATAGCTCACTGGTCTAGTGATTCCGCGCCGACAATGTAGCGGGGCTCAAGCGTACCGCCGAAGTCGTGTCATTCATACACATATCCCCAACGGGAGTATGGATGGGTAGGGGAGCGTCGTGTGCCGGGTGAAGCAGCCGCGGAAGCGAGTTGTGGACGGTTCACGAGTGAGAATGCAGGCATGAGTAGCGATACAAACGTGAGAAACGTTTGCGCCGATTGACCAAGGGTTCCTGGGTCAAGCTGATCTGCCCAGGGTAAGTCGGGACCTAAGGCGAGGCCGACAGGCGTAGTCGATGGATAACCGGTTGATATTCCGGTACCCGCTGTGAAGCGTCAAACATTGAACCAGGCGATGCTAAGTCCGTGAAGCCGTTCCGGACCCTTCGGGGAAAGGAAAGTGGTGGAGCCGACGGACCAGACTTGCAGTAGGTGAGTGATGGGGTGACGCAGGAAGGTAGTCCATCCCGGGCGGTGGTTGTCCCGGGGTAAGGGTGTAGGACGTCGGGTAGGTAAATCCGCCTGGCAATAGTCTGAGACCTGATGCCGAGCCGATTGTGGTGAAGTGGATGATCCTATGCTGTCGAGAAAAGCCTCTAGCGAGTTTCATGGCGGCCCGTACCCTAAACCGACTCAGGTGGTCAGGTAGAGAATACCGAGGCGTTCGGGTGAACTATGGTTAAGGAACTCGGCAAAATGCCCCCGTAACTTCGGGAGAAGGGGGGCCATCACTGGTGAGAGGACTTGCTCCTCGAGCTGGGGGTGGCCGCAGAGACCAGCGAGAAGCGACTGTTTACTAAAAACACAGGTCCGTGCGAAGCCGTAAGGCGATGTATACGGACTGACGCCTGCCCGGTGCTGGAACGTTAAGGGGACCGGTTAGTCACTCTTCGGGGTGGCGAAGCTGAGAACTTAAGCGCCAGTAAACGGCGGTGGTAACTATAACCATCCTAAGGTAGCGAAATTCCTTGTCGGGTAAGTTCCGACCTGCACGAATGGCGTAACGACTTCTCGACTGTCTCAACCATAGGCCCGGTGAAATTGCACTACGAGTAAAGATGCTCGTTTCGCGCAGCAGGACGGAAAGACCCCGGGACCTTTACTACAGTTTGATATTGGTGTTCGGTTCGGCTTGTGTAGGATAGCTGGGAGACTTTGAAGTTCACACGCCAGTGTGGGTGGAGTCGTCGTTGAAATACCAGTCTGGTCGTGCTGGATGTCTAACCTGGGTCCGTGATCCGGATCAGGGACAGTGTCTGATGGGTAGTTTAACTGGGGCGGTTGCCTCCTAAAGAGTAACGGAGGCGCCCAAAGGTTCCCTCAGCCTGGTTGGCAATCAGGTGGTGAGTGTAAGTGCACAAGGGAGCTTGACTGTGAGACCGACGGGTCGAGCAGGGACGAAAGTCGGGACTAGTGATCCGGCGGTGGCTTGTGGAAGCGCCGTCGCTCAACGGATAAAAGGTACCCCGGGGATAACAGGCTGATCTTCCCCAAGAGTCCATATCGACGGGATGGTTTGGCACCTCGATGTCGGCTCGTCGCATCCTGGGGCTGGAGTCGGTCCCAAGGGTTGGGCTGTTCGCCCATTAAAGCGGTACGCGAGCTGGGTTTAGAACGTCGTGAGACAGTTCGGTCCCTATCCGCTGCGCGCGCAGGAATATTGAGAAGGGCTGTCCCTAGTACGAGAGGACCGGGACGGACGAACCTCTGGTGTGCCAGTTGTCCTGCCAAGGGCATGGCTGGTTGGCTACGTTCGGGAGGGATAACCGCTGAAAGCATCTAAGCGGGAAGCCTGCTTCGAGATGAGTATTCCCACCCACTTGATGGGGTAAGGCTCCCAGTAGACGACTGGGTTGATAGGCCAGATATGGAAGCCTGGTAACGGGTGGAGTTGACTGGTACTAATAGGCCGAGGGCTTGTCCTCAGTTGCTCGCGTCCACTGTGTT
>NZ_JBHVDX010000388.1:0-5154 GCF_042802555.1 Streptomyces sp. NPDC057474
TCACCGCACCGGACGGTCATGTCACGCCTTGAAGGCGCTCACGCTCAGCTGCAGCCGCTGGTCGAGCCGCAGCCCTCGCAGATGTAGCAGGAGCCGGCCCGCTGCATCTTCGTACCGCAGGAGAAGCACAGCGGAGCGTCGGCCTGGATGCCCAGCTGCATCTCCACCAGCTCGGCGCTGGTGTGGGCCTGCTTCGGGGCGGGCTTGGCCCCCTCGTCGTCGGCCTTCGGAGTGGAGACGGCCTTCAGGGACTGGCGCGGCGCCGACTGGGAGAGGCCCTCGACGTCGACCTCCACGTCGTCGAGGATTGGCTCGTACGAACCGGTCTCGAGGTGGCGCTGACGCTCCTCGGCGGAGTGAATACCGAGCGCGGAACGGGTCTCGAAGGGCAGGAAGTCCAGCGCCAGGCGGCGGAAGATGTAGTCGACGATCGACGCCGCCATCCGCACGTCCGGGTCGTCCGTCATGCCGGCCGGCTCGAAGCGCATGTTCGTGAACTTCGAGACGTACGTCTCCAGCGGCACGCCGTACTGCAGACCCACCGATACGGCGATCGAGAAGGCGTCCATCATGCCCGCGAGGGTCGAACCCTGCTTGGACATCTTCAGGAAGACCTCGCCCAGGCCGTCGTCCGGGTAGGAGTTGGCGATCATGTAGCCCTCGGCGCCGCCAACGGTGAAGGACGTCGTGATGCCGGGACGGCCCTTCGGGAGGCGCTTGCGGACCGGGCGGTACTCGACGACCTTCTCGACCGTGGCCCGGATCGTCTCCTCAACCTTCTCGGTGATCTCCGCCTTCTCCGAGTCCTTGGTCTTGGCGGAGAGCGGCTGGCCGACCTTGCAGTTGTCGCGGTAGATCGCGAGCGCCTTGACGCCGAGCTTCCAGGCCTCGAAGTAGATCTCCTCGACCTCCTCGACGGTCGCCGTCTCCGGCATGTTGACCGTCTTGGAGATGGCGCCGGAGATCCACGGCTGGATGGCGGCCATCATGCGGACGTGGCCCATCGGGGAGATGGCGCGCTCGCCCATGGCGCAGTCGAAGACCTCGTAGTGCTCCTGCTTGAGGCTCGGGGCGTCGATCACATTGCCGTTGTCGGCGATGTGGGCGACGATCGCCTCGATCTGCTCCTCCAGGTAGCCCAGGCGGCGCAGGGCCTGCGGGACCGTGCCGTTGACGATCTGCATCGAGCCGCCGCCGACCAGCTTCTTGAACTTGACCAGCGCCAGGTCCGGCTCGACACCGGTGGTGTCGCAGGACATGGCCAGACCGATCGTGCCGGTCGGGGCGAGCACGGACGCCTGTGAGTTGCGGAAGCCGTTCTTCTCGCCGAGGCGGAGCACGTCCTGCCAGGCCTCGGTGGCGGCGGCCCACACCGTGGTGTCCAGGTCGTCCATGCGGACGGACGTGCCGTTGGCGTCGGAGTGCTGCTTCATGACGCGGTTGTGGGCGTCGGCATTTCGGGCGTAGCCGTCGTACGGGCCGACGACCGCGGCCAGCTCGGCGGAACGCTTGTACGCCGTGCCGGTCATCAGGGAGGTGATGGCGCCGGCGAGGGCGCGACCGCCGTCGGAGTCGTACGCGTGGCCGGTCGCCATCAGCAGGGCGCCGAGGTTGGCGTAGCCGATGCCGAGCTGGCGGAAGGCGCGGGTGTTCTCGCCGATCTTCCGGGTCGGGAAGTCCGCGAAGCAGATGGAGATGTCCATCGCGGTGATGACGAGCTCGACGACCTTGGTGAAGCGCTCGACCTCGAAGGACTGGCTGCCCTTGCCGTCGTCCTTCAGGAACTTCATCAGGTTCAGCGAGGCCAGGTTGCAGGACGTGTTGTCCAGGTGCATGTACTCGCTGCACGGGTTCGACGCGGTGATCCGCCCGGACTCGGGGCAGGTGTGCCAGCGGTTGATCACACCGTCGTACTGGATGCCCGGGTCGGCGCAGGCCCACGCGGCCTCGGCGAGCTTGCGGAACAGCGCCTTGGCGTCGACCTTCTCGATGATCTCGCCGGTCATACGGGCGCGGAGACCGAACTCGGTGCCGTTCTCGACGGCCGTCATGAACTCGTCGTTCACGCGGACCGAGTTGTTGGCGTTCTGGTACTGGACGGACGTGATGTCGTCGCCGCCCAGGTCCATGTCGAAGCCCGCGTCGCGCAGGGCGCGGATCTTCTCCTCTTCCTTCACCTTGGTGGCGATGAAGTCCTCGACGTCCGGGTGGTCCACGTCGAGGACGACCATCTTGGCCGCCCGGCGGGTGGCACCGCCCGACTTGATCGTTCCTGCGGAGGCGTCGGCGCCACGCATGAAGGAGACCGGACCGGACGCGTTGCCGCCGGAGGAGAGCAGCTCCTTGGAGGAGCGGATGCGGGAGAGGTTCAGTCCGGCGCCGGAGCCGCCCTTGAAGATCATGCCCTCTTCCTTGTACCAGTCGAGGATCGACTCCATGGAGTCGTCGACGGACAGGATGAAACAGGCGGAGACCTGCTGGGGCTGAGGGGTGCCCACGTTGAACCAGACGGGGCTGTTGAAACTGAAGACCTGGTGCAGGAGGGCGTACGCCAGTTCGTGCTCGAAGATCTCGGCGTCGGCGGGCGAGGCGAAGTACTTGTTGTCCTCACCGGCCTTCGTGTACGTCTTCACGATGCGGTCGATCAGCTGCTTGAGGCCGGTCTCGCGCTGAGGGGTGCCCACGGCACCACGGAAGTACTTGCTGGTGACGATGTTGACCGCGTTCACCGACCAGAAGTCGGGGAACTCGACGCCGCGCTGCTCGAAGTTGACCGAGCCGTCGCGCCAGTTGGTCATGACGACGTCACGGCGCTCCCAGACCACCTCGTCGTACGGGTGCACGCCGGGGGTGGTGTGGATGCGCTCGATACGCAGGCCCTTGCTCGCCTTCGTGGCCTTGGCGCGGGAACTCCGTGCCGGACCGCTCGCCGTCTCTGTCATGCCGCCTCCCTGTACGGGCGAAAACGCCCTGAAGTGCCACGTTGTTCCCCGTGACACGGTGTTCTGTCTTGTGCCGCGACCTGGCTGACACAGCCGTTCGCGACAGGTCTGGATCGCCGCCGATCGTCCGGACCCGCTGATCCGGCGGTGCGGCCCGCCGTCAGTCGGCGGCGTTGGCGGGCACGGGGACTTCGGCAGTCCCTCCGGACCCGCGGTCGTTCTCCAGGCGCTCCTCGACCGCGATCTCGACGTCCTCGTCGTTCGCGTCGGGGCGCTTCCCCTGCTCTTCCCTGAGTTCCGCGATGGCGGCCTCGAAGTCCTCCAGCGAGTCGAACGCCTTATAAACGCTCGCGAACCGCAAGTAGGCGACGAGGTCGAGCTCCTGCAGCGGGCCGAGTATGGCCAGTCCCACGTCGTGGGTGGTCAGTTCGGCGCTGCCGGTCGCACGCACCGCCTCCTCGACCCGTTGGCCGAGTTGAGCCAGCGCGTCCTCGGTGACAGGCCTCCCCTGGCATGCCTTGCGGACGCCATTGATGACCTTGGTACGGCTGAAGGGCTCGGTCACGCCGGACCTCTTGACCACCATCAGCGAGCACGTCTCCACCGTCGTGAAACGACGGGAGCAGTCGGGACACTGGCGGCGCCTGCGGATCGACGTGCCGTCGTCCGTCGTACGACTGTCGACGACGCGGCTGTCGGGGTGCCTGCAGAAGGGACAGTGCATAACTCCAACCCTCCTCACAGCACGACTCAATAGGCCCCACAGGCCTCTTGGGCCCCGCGGAAGCAGCCCCAAGCATAGGGGATGACCAAGAGCCCTCGGACCCGGGGGACCACAACTTCTGGGCCGTTGTTGCAATCCAAGCACTAGATGTAGGGCTTGGCACGTAAATCCACCCACGGCGCGCGTGTCGCCCACGTATTGGCATGTGCCAGACGGGGGCACCGTCGCGGAGCGCAGCCGTACCGTCGCGGAGCGGACGGGGATACGGTGGGCGCCGCGGAAAGAGGGGTCGTTACCCGATCGACGGAGTACCGGGTGGCAGACTGGGGCCGCGCGGCGACAGCGGCCCACAAGGCCCTTTGCCCCGGCGGTGAAGAGTACAGCAATCAACACTTTTGTCCGCCGGAGCCGCAAGCCCTACACCCAGGCACATGGTCACGTCAGGCAATTCACGGTTTTTCACTCGAACGTGTGTTTGGCGCAACCTTTCGAAAGCAACTACCGTTGTGCTGCACGGGAGACCATCGAGAGGGGCCGAAGTGACCACCACCGCTGACAGTGCCACCATCACTGCCCAGGACCGCTCCCAGAGCCGACTCGAGCCGGTGCATGCGATGAACGAAGCCACGAACCATGAAGGGCCCAAGCGAGCCCTGCCCGGCCGACCTCCAGGCATCAGGGCGGACAGCTCCGGGCTCACCGACCGGCAGCGCCGGGTCATCGAGGTGATCAGGGACTCGGTGCAGCGGCGCGGATACCCGCCGTCGATGAGGGAGATCGGCCAGGCGGTCGGCCTGTCCAGCACGTCCTCCGTGGCGCACCAGCTGATGGCCCTGGAGCGCAAGGGCTTTCTGCGCCGCGACCCGCACCGCCCGCGGGCGTACGAGGTCCGCGGCTCCGACCAATCCTCGGCACAGCCGACGGACACGGCGGGCAAGCCGGCCGCTTCGTATGTGCCGCTCGTCGGCCGGATCGCCGCCGGTGGCCCGATCCTGGCCGAGGAGTCCGTCGAGGACGTGTTCCCGCTCCCCCGCCAGCTGGTGGGGGACGGCGAGCTCTTCGTCCTGAAGGTCGTCGGTGACTCCATGATCGAGGCCGCGATCTGTGATGGTGACTGGGTGACGGTCCGCCGTCAGCCCGTCGCCGAGAACGGCGACATCGTGGCCGCCATGCTGGACGGCGAGGCCACGGTCAAGCGCTTCAAGCGCGAGGACGGCCACGTCTGGCTGCTCCCGCACAACGCCGCCTACGAGCCCATCCCGGGTGACGACGCGACCATCCTCGGCAAGGTGGTGGCCGTTCTGCGCCGCGTCTGACACCCAGCGGCGGACGGTCGCCCGTGCCTGTCCCCGCCCCTGATCCGGGCCCCGGAATCCACTGCGCCGGTTCCGGGGTCCTGGGCTGTCCAGAGCCCGCCGAAGAACCGCAGTCCGGGCTTTGAGCCTGTGCGCAGAACGGCCGGTGGCCTGTCCCGTGGACGATCGGGAC
>NZ_JBHVDX010000389.1:0-5094 GCF_042802555.1 Streptomyces sp. NPDC057474
GGGCAGCCCCTTTTTTCGCGAAGGTTCGGAAAGAGTTCCGGGACCTTCGACAGGTCCTCGTTGCCGGTGAACCCGTTGAGCCGTGGACGAGTGATCCCCGGCAGCACCGGTCCCGTTTTCCAACCGGTCGCGTTCCACTGGAGACGCAATTCCTCCAGGGCGAAAAGCCGGGTGACCTCCTCGAAGTCCTCGGCCGAACGAGGAATTTCGGTAGCTTGGCCAGGCTCAGCCGCTTCACCGACGGCATATGGCTCAGGCCGCGCAGTCCGGTGTGCCGCAGGGCGTCCCGGATGAATCGCAGATACTTCAGCGGCAGGTTCCGGGGAAGGGCCTCGTCGACGGATTCGGCGCAGAGCACGAAACCGAGGTCGAGGTCGGTCAGGGTGGTCGAGGCCGAGAGCACATGCAGCGCACCCGGCTTTTCCAGACCGGGCAAGGAGACCAATGACAGCCGGGCGAGCGGGATTCCGGTCAACGGGGTCAGATCGTCCACGTACGGCGTGCCGCCGCTGACGTCCACATGGGCGAGCCCGCCCCTGCCCGACAGGAAAACCAGATCGCGCTGGATCCGGCTGTCGCGTACGACGAGCTCGCGCAGCTGTCCGGGGCGGAGGGCGGCGCGGATATCGCCCGAGGCGACGTCGCCCACGATCTGGAGTCGTGCCGGCCGCCGAGTTCGTGCAGGGCGCGCAGATGCCGGCTCGACTGGGCGGTGAAGTAGAGCTCGCCCTCCGGGAGATGGGCGATGATCTCCTCGGCGTACCGGCGGGAGTCGAACCGGTGCCACGACCAGGTGAGCCGGCTCCGTACGGACAGGGCCGGGTGTGACCGGTAGCGGGCGAGGGCCGGGAGGGCCGCGTCCGTGCCGATGAGGGACGTGTGATGGTGACCCCGCCCGGCCTCTGCGTCCGTGAGCCCCTCCGGCCCCGGCAGGAGCTCCAGAATGAGAGGGCCGCAGGAGGCCGGCAGGCGGGCCTCGCCGGCCTCACGCGGCGGGTCAGCGGAGCGGCGTTCTGCTCCCCAGTGGCCCGGACCCGCGGATCGAGTTCCGTCGCGTGTTCCAGACAGGCCAAGGCCAGGGCGAGCAGCCGTACGCGGGCGCTGCGCGCCGCGTACGGGATTGTCGGCCGCCGAGTCGGTCAGGTCCCGTGACAGCTCGGCCCGCACACGCGGTCGGGCGTGCTCCGGGGCGTTGGCTCCGGGGTGGCCCCTTTGGTGTGCGGCTGGTGTGCGGCCTCGCGGAGTCGGGTGGGGAGGCGGCGTAGCCCGCGTCACAATTCGGGGGCCCTGAATACGGGGGGCCGGTGACATGGCGCACAGGGTGTTTGTCCGGTACTAGGGGGAATAGTGGGTGACGGGTAGCGGGCAAAACGGACTTTTGGGTTGGGGGGTGAGGGTTTGGGGCGATGGGGTGCAGGTGGGGACTTGTTTGTGGGTGCGTGTCAAGAAGTGGGGTGATTTCAGAGGAAGTACGACGTTCGGTCGTAGGTCACACATTTGAGGTGTTTCGGGGCGTGGGGGTACCAAGGGGTATCCCGTTCGGCGGTCGCAGATGTGCGCCGGGTGGGATTCGTGTCCGTCGAGGCACAGTCCTTGTCTCCGTCCCCCGTGAGGTACTCCATGTCGCAGCGTGTTCGCACTCCCCGTTCCCGTATGTCCCAGCTCCGTGTCCGGGCCGCCGTGGTGGCCGCCGGGATGGGGGTCTCGGGTGTGCTGGGGGTCGGGGTCGCGGCCGCCGCCGGCGGGGCTCAGGCCTCGGGTGCCGTGCAGGCCGCGAGCGCCGGCGCCGTCCAGGCAGCCGCCGCCAAGAAGGCGCCCTCCTGGGTCAGCCCGGTCAAGGGCTACAAGGTGAGCGCGCGGTTCGCGCAGGCCGGCAACATGTGGTCCGCCAAGCACAGCGGGCAGGACTTCGCCGTCAAGAGCGGTACGGCCGTCGTCGCCGCGCACGGCGGTACCGTCGTGAAGGCCGGCGGCAACGGCGCCGGTGACGGCCCCGCGTACGGCAACGCCGTCGTCATCAAGCACGGCAACGGCACCTTCTCGCAGTACGCCCACCTCTCGAAGGTCGGCGTGAAGGCCGGCCAGGTCGTCAAGACCGGGCAGCGCATAGCCTTCTCCGGCAGCACCGGTAACTCCAGCGGGCCGCACCTGCACTTCGAGATCCGTACGACCGCGAACTACGGCTCCGCCGTCGACCCGGTCGCCTTCCTCCGCACCAAGGGCATCACCATCTGAGCCGAGCCCGAGGGCATCACCATCTGAGCTGCTCCCGAGGGCATCACGCGGTACGGAGTCATGTCGTACGGAGTCATGTCGTACGGCGTGACTCCGTACGGCGTCAGCACGGGCCCTTGTCCTGGCCCGTGCCGCACACCGCGGAGCCGTCGCCGAAGGTGATCATGAGGAAGAGCGCCAGGAGCAACATCACGCCCGCCGCCGTAGCCGCGACCAGGCCGGACATGTGGCGGCTGCGGAGGAACTCGGCGCGCTCCTCGTCGGTCATGCGGGCGTATTCGTCGGCGTCCACGGGTGCCTCCTCGTGCGGGTGCCCGGGAGGTTCCCGAATGCTCTGAGGGTTTACCCGGATACGGAGGCTTTCAAGAGTTTTGGGTGCCTGCGTGTGCCTGTGTCACCAGATCGATCGCGACCTCCAGGACCGCCTCGCGCTTGTCCTCGGGGTCGCCTTCGACGTCCCGGAGGGCGAACATGCCGGCGTGCATGGTGAACAGGGCGCTCGTGCAGCGGACCTGGTCGGTCAGGGCGGCGTCGGGTTCCTTGATGGTGTCGACCAGGCGGACCATGCGGTCCTTGAACGACTCGCCGACGCTCAGCTCGCGTAGCGTCGCCTGGTTCTCCTGCAGGAAGCGGAACAGGGGGGCCGCGCCGGCCAGGGCCAAGCTGTAGCGGCGCAGGATCTCCCGCTTGGTGTCGAGGGTGCGCGGCTGGGTGCCGGCCCATTCGATCAGTTCGTCGATCGGGCGCTGCAGGTCCTGGAAGAGGCCGATGAGGATGTCTTCCTTGGTCTTGAAGTGGTAGTAGAGCGCCGCCTTCGTCACCTCGAGGCGTTCGGCGATCTCCCGCAGTGAGGTCTTCTCGTATCCCTGTTCGGCGAAGAGTTCGAGGGCGACGTCCTGGATGCGCTGACGGGTGTTGCCGCGACGCTGCCGCTTCGGCGTCGCGTCCGTCGCGTCCGTCGCGCCCTCGGTCGGGTCGCTCATCCTCGTACTCCTCGTCGTCACGGAAGGCCTTGGCCGGTCAAGCCTCGGCCAAGCCCGTAGAACTTACTTGACGCCCGGCTAGTTAGAGACCTAGCTTCCCTGAGTGTAGACAACTAGCCGGTCGGCAAGTAAGTGCACGGAAGCTCCGGGGGGAGTGGAGGACCGCGATGGGTGCGGAGACGAAGAACGAAGTGAGCGGTGGGGCCGAGACGGACGGGCCGCAACCGCGCAGTGTGCGGGTGGTGCTGCTCGCGCTCATGATCGCCATGCTGCTGGCGATGCTCGACAACATGATCATCGGCACCGCGATGCCGACGATCGTGGGCGAGCTCGGGGGCCTCGAACACCTCTCCTGGGTCGTGACCGCGTACACGCTCGCGACCGCCGCCTCCACTCCGATCTGGGGCAAGCTCGGCGACCTCTACGGCCGCAAGCGGGTCTTCATGACCTCGATCGTGATCTTCCTGATCGGGTCGGCGCTGAGCGGGATGGCCCAGGACATGGGCCAGCTGATCGCGTTCCGCGCGGTGCAGGGCCTCGGCGCCGGCGGGCTGATGGTCGGCGTCATGGCGATCATCGGCGACCTCATACCGCCGCGGGAGCGGGGCAAGTACCAGGGGATGATGGCCGGTGTCATGGCCCTCGCCATGATCGCCGGGCCGCTGGTCGGCGGGTCCATCACCGACCACTGGGGCTGGCGCTGGTCCTTCTACATCAATCTGCCGCTCGGGATCGTGGCGCTGATCGCCGTCAGCGTCGTACTGCATCTGCCGAAGCCGTCACGCGAGGGGCGGTCGGCGTGGAACATCGACTACCTGGGCGCGGCGTTGCTGACCGTCGGCATCACGTCGATCGTGCTGGTCACGACGTGGGGCGGGACCGAGTACGCCTGGGGGTCGGCCGTCATCATGGAGCTGATCGCGCTCGGGGTGGCCTCGCTGGTCGGGTTCCTGTTCGTGCAGAAGCGGGTGGCGGAGCCGGTGATACCGCTGCACATCTTCCGCAGCCGGAACTTCACGCTGATGTCCGTGATCGGGTTCTTCACGGGGTTCGTGATGTTCGGCGCGGTGCTGTTCCTGCCGCTGTACCAGCAGTCCGTGCAGGGCGCGTCCGCGACCAACTCCGGGCTGTTGCTGTTGCCGATGCTGGGGGCGATGCTCGCGGTGTCGATGGTGGCCGGGCGGGTGACCACGGGGAGCGGCCGCTACAAGGTCTTCCCGGTCGTCGGGAGCATCCTGATGATCGTGGGGCTGTTCCTGCTGGCGCAGATGGACACCGGTACGAGCCGGGTGACGTCCGGGGTGTTCATGGCCGTGCTGGGTGCCGGTATGGGGTGTCTGATGCAGATCACCATGCTGGTCGCGCAGAACAGCGTCGAGATGAAGGACATGGGGGTCGCGTCCTCGACGACCACGCTGGCCCGGACGCTCGGGTCGTCCTTCGGGGTCGCCATCATGGGGGCACTCTTCAACAGCCGTGTGCAGGACGTGATGGCCGAGCGGGCCGGGGCGCTGGGGTCCAAGGTGACCGAGCAGTCGGCGCAGCTGGACGCGGCGAGTCTGGCGAAGTTGCCGGTGGCGGCGCGGGAGGCGTACCAGTACGCGGTGTCCTCCGGGACACACTCGGCGTTTCTGCTCGGGGCCGTGGTTTCTGTGGTGGCGTTGGTGGCCGCGGTGTTCGTGAAGGAGGTGCCGTTGCGGGGGGCTGGGGAGCCTTCTGCGGCGGACGCGCCGGGTGGCAAGGCGGAGGCCGAGGACATGGTGCGCGCCTGAGGGGTGCGGGTGCGTGGGGGCTGGTCGCGCAGTTCCCCGCGCCCCTTGAGGGCCTACGGCCCTCTCGGGCTGGAAAGCAGGGGCGCAGCCCCGCTTTTCAGGGG
>NZ_JBHVDX010000390.1:0-5092 GCF_042802555.1 Streptomyces sp. NPDC057474
CAGGCCAGACCCTTCAAATGGACCAAGACTGCCGACCAGATCCTCGACCGCATCTGCCGCTACTGCTCACGCATCTCCGAACCAGATCACTAGGCATCTCCGTACGGCACCTGACCCGGATCTTCGAGTCGACCGGCAGGTCTCCCGTGCGGCACATCATGGAGCGGCGATTGGTGGAGGCACATGGGGAGCTCACGGATCCGGGAACGCGGCAGACCACGATCGCCGATGTGGCTCACCGGTGGGGCTTCTCCAGCCAGACCCACTTCGCTCGCCACTTTCGCGCAAGATTCGGTATGACCCCGAGTGCAGCCCGCAGGGAGAGCACTGGTCGGCCAACTCCCTATACAGGTTCAGTCGTTGCCCAGTCGTGCGTGACGCATCGCAAGTGCCGGGCCTCTCCTGCCCCGGCTCGTCCACGTGGCAGCGGTCAGTGAGCTGTCTGATGACGGCTTCCGCACCGCCACCGCCGGTAGGGGCGGCCTCGCGTGACACGAAGTCAGACGTCGCCTCTGGTGGCTGTCCGGTGGGCGGTGAGGGGCTTGTCGGACCGAGCTGGCCGGCACCATCGCGGGAGCACGGGATGGTCCGGTGTACCACCCCGTGCCGAGTCGGGGCCTCGTGGCAGCGTCCCCGAGGGGCTCAGCGCAGGCGGGGCAGCGCATCGCGCGCCGCCATGCTCACCGTCCGCAGATCGCGCGTGAACTGCTCCCGATGCTCTGCGGGCAACAGGTCGAGGAGGAACCGCTGCACGTTCTCCACATGCATACGGGCTGCCCTCACCACGGTCTCCTCCCCCAGTTGCGTCAATCGGACCACGCGGCCTCGGCGATCCTCCGGATTCTCCTCGCGGGCCACCAGACCCGCCGCCTCCATCCGGTCCACCAACCGTGTCGCCCCGCCCGTGGTGAGCACTCGCTCCTGGGCGATGGCCCGCATCGACATGCCCGGCCCACCGGCCCGCCCCAGAATCAGCAGCACCTCGAACATCAGGTGGCTGATCCCGCACTCCTCCTCAAGGGCCCGGCCCAGGATGTACTCCAGCCGGTTGGCAGCCCCCTGCAACCAGCCAAACACCAGCACCATCCCGTCGTTCGCCGCCTGCTCGGCCGTCGTGATCTGCGCGTCCCGTGCCACCGCCCCCCTTTCTCAGCTCAGTCGTGGCGCAGACGCGCCGCTGCTCATGATCCCTCGTAGGACAGGGTGAGCCGCACCGGTTCACCTACCCCCGGCGAAGACTCGCAGGTCATGAGGAGCCGGGCTGCGCGCACGTAGCCCACAGCGACGTCCGTGACGGACGTCCAATGCTGGTTGCGCACACGAATGTTCCTTTTGTAGGCCCCTGTGATCTGCCCCATCCTGACGATACGCCCGAAGCGCGAATCTGCGAGGTACCCCCATGAAGGCCGAGACCTGGGCAGACCACCTGCCCCTGACACGGCCAGGCCCGCCCCCGTCCGCAGCTTCGACACAGCAGACCGGCGACTACGTACCCCAAGGCCGATGCCGCGCCGCCCGCCACATGGAGCCGACTATTCGCACCGCCGCGGCAAGAAAGTCGAAGAGTTCCACCGTTGGGAAATACCTGATGCGTCAGATACTGTTACGCCAGGTGAATGCGCCCGCGGAAGGCGGGCTCCCCAACCGGGAGGCACGGCCCTCATGAAGCTCGTCTACGTCTTCGATGCCTACTGCGGCTGGTCGTACGGTTTCGCGCCGACGCTGGCCGAACTCGTCCGACGCCACCCTGGTCTGGACGTAGAAGTGGTCTCGGGCGGCCTGTTCACGGGCTCACGCCGTGTACCTGTCCGGGAGTTCGGATACGTCCAAGGCGCCAACGCCAAGATCAGTGAGCTGACCGGGGTCAGCTTCGGGGCCGGCTACACGCGCCTGATCGCGGACGGTTCGTTCGTGATGGACTCCGAGGCCGCGGCGCGAGGGGTGGCCGCGTTGCGGCAGGCCGCGCCCCACCGCATCGTGGAACTGACCGCCGCACTCCAGTCCGCGTTCTACGCGGACGGAATGAGCCTGTCCGACCCGGCCACCTACCGTGCGGTCGCCGAAGCGGCCGGTCTGGACCCGGACGGCGTCGCCGACGCGTTCGCCGCACCGGGTTCGGCCACCGTCGCGAAGGCCGACTTCGAGAGGACGGCCGCGCTGGGCGTGGACAGCTTCCCCACCCTGCTGGCCATCCAGGCCGGCCGCACCGTGGCCGTGGCTGTCGGCCATGCGACCGCCGACGAGGTCGAGCAGCGCATGGACGCCCTCACCGCCACTCACTGACATCCCTCTTCGCATCCCCTCCCCTACGAAGGAACCACCATGAGCACCCTCGCATTCAAGGTCATCGACCTCGACTTCCCCGTCGGCGCCAAGAACAAGACCGCCACCCTGATCACGGGCGAAGAGCAGGCGTTCCTGATCGACGCCGGGTTCACCCGTGCCGACGGCCACCGCCTGGTCGCCGAGATCCTGGACTCCGGCAAGACGCTGACGAAGGTTTTCATCAGCCACGCCGACCCCGACTTCTACTGGGGCGCGGAAGTGATCGCCGACGCCTTCCCCGAGGCCGACATCGTCGCCACCCCGCTGGTCATCGAGCACATCGCAGCTGCGTACGAGGGCAAGCTCAAGGCGTGGGAGGCCGTCGGTGCCAACCGTCCCACCCGGCTGGTCGAACTGGCCGAACTGACCGGTGACATCACCTTCGAGGGCCACGTCTTCCAGCTCAAGGGCGGCCACCCGGGTCTGCCCGACCGGCACTACCTGTGGCAGGCCGAGCACCGGGCGATCGTCGCCGGCGTCCTGCTCTTCGAGAACGAGCACGTATGGGTCGCCGACACCGCCACCCCCGAGTCTCGCGCCGTGTGGATCGAGCTGCTCGACGAGATGACGGCCCTGGACCCCGCCTTCGCCGTTCCCGGCCACCGGCTGCCCACCGACACCCTCGACGCGAGCCCGATCGCCTACACCCGCGACTACCTCACCGCGTTCGAGGCCGAACTCGCCAAGGCCGACACCGGCGAGGCGCTGACCAAAGCGCTGGTGGCCCGCTACCCGGAATCCGGAATGCTCATCGCCGCCCAGCTCGGCGCCAAGGTCGCCAAGGGCGAGATGACCTGGGGCTGACCACCGCCCTCCCGCGGCCGGTGCCGACGTTTCGCCGACAGCCCGCCACCGGCCGCCCATCGGCCCCGCCGCCGACCCCGCACTGACACTCGCGCCCCTGTGAGAGCCACATGAACGCCGCCGCCTCCGACACCCGAGCCGTCAGTTCCGGGCCTGTCGTCGCACGCCACTACCCGCTGTTCGAGTTCGCGCTGTCGACTGTGCTGCTGTTCACGGTCGTGACCGTGGTCCGCTGGCTCATGGCCCCTCCTTCTCCTCTCCGCATCGCTGATGTCCAGACCGCTCTGGCCGTCGTCGGGGTGATCGTGGGTGCGGTGCTGCTCTGCCTGATCTACAGCCCGTGGGGGCGGCGTTCCGGAGCACACATGAACCCGGCGGTCAGTGTCGCCCTGTGGCTCATGGGCGCCTTCCCCCGGCGCTGGGTCCTGCCTTACGTCCTCGCCCAGCTCGCCGGATCGCTGGCCGGGGCAGCACTGGCGGGCCTGGTCTGGGGCCAGACAGCGACCGCCGCGCCGATCCGGTACGCCGCCGTCCAGCCGGCCCCCGACTGGAACGGCCTCTCGGTCTTCGTCGCCGAGTTCGGGTGCCTGGTCGCCGTCACCCTGCTGATCGGCTTCTTCCTCGCCTACCCCGCACGGGCCCGCTGGCTCCCCCTCACCCTCGCCGCGGCCACGGCACTGATCGTCGGCGTTCTCGGTCCGCGCAGCGGCGGCGCGACCAACCCTGCCCGCCAGCTCGGTCCCGCACTCCTGTCCGGGGAATCCGGCTACCTGGCCATCTACCTGATCGCCCCCGTCCTCGGCGCCGTTCTTGGAGCGGGTATCCACCAGCTGCTGCAGCGCTACGGCACAGCCAGGCGCGTGCCCACCTACCACCTGTGCCCCTCTACTGCCGACCCCGCCCTGACTTGACCGCCCTCGGAAGGCCAACCCATGAGTGAGACAACCGACTTCCACGCGTCCGCCGCCCCCGCCGACGTGGTCCGGCGCCAGTACCTCGCCTCCGCCCACCGCGACCTCGAAGCCCTGCGGGCCACGCTGGCCTACGACGTGGAATGGACCGAGATGGCGGGCTTCCCGCTGGCCGGCACCTACCGCACCCCCGACGGCGTCACCTCCGCGGTCATGGAACAGCTCGGCAAGGACTGGGACGACTGGGCCGCCCACGACGACACCTACGTCGTCGACGGCGAGAACGTCGTGGTCCTGGCCCGCTACACCGCCACCAACAAGGCCACCGGCAAGGACATCAACGTACGCGTCGCCCACCACTTCGTCGTACGCGGCGGACTCATCGTCCGCTTCGAACAGTTCGTGGACACCGCCAAGGTCCGCGACGCGATGACCGCCTGACACACCCTCACCACACAGGACCGACCTGAGGACACGCCCGAACACCGCCCGGAACGGCCGGCAGTTCGCGTGCAGAGCTCGGACACGGGCGCCTACGCCGTCCGGAAACCGCCTGATGCGCAGCGGCCGACGCCGCGTCCTTCGGCACCGGGGTGAAACCCGCCACACGTCCATGCTCCGCCACAGCCGGGGCGGCGATGCGACTCACAGCCGATCAGTCACCCCTCTCGGCTCGGTCGAGGACCGTAACGAGGACGGGATCCACATCAACCGTCCACAGGCGTGGAGCCGACCTCGGCGAGCCTGCAACCCCCCAGACCGGATGCCGCCCCCGCGGGGGCGGCATCCGCACCGCACCTGACAGGTGCACCACGGATCGGCGAAACATGACCCAATTTAAGGAGTCTTGAGAGCCCCATGCGCAAGATCACCCGGAAGCGCTCGTCCACTGTCAGAGCGCTCCAACGCGGGGCAGTACCACTGCTGGTGGCCGGACTGCTCGTCGGCTCGGGCACAGCGGCCACCGCCGCCACCCACACCGCGGCAGCCACCGCCCATGCCGGGCAGGACAAGGTCATCACGCTGCCCGGCGCATCCTCGGCCGAGGGCAT
>NZ_JBHVDX010000391.1:0-5039 GCF_042802555.1 Streptomyces sp. NPDC057474
CCACCGGGGCTCTACTCAGGTCAGGGCCGCAGCAGCGTCTTGATGGCGCGGCGTTCGGCCATGGCCTCGTAGCCTTCGGCGGCCTCGTCCAGGGGCAGGGTGAGGTCGAAGACCTTGCCCGGGTTGATACGGCCGCTGAAGACGCGGTCGATCAGGTCGGTAAGGTAGGCGCGCACGGGGGCGGGGCCGCCGCGCAGCCCGACGTGGGAGAAGAAGAGCTGCTGGCCGTCGATCTGCGTGCCGTGGGGGAAGCCGACGAAGCCGACGTTGCCCCCCGGGCGCGCGGACTGCAGGCCCTGGTGCATCGACTCCTGCGTGCCGACGCACTCGAGGACCGAGTCGGCGCCGATACCGTTCGTCAGTTCCTTCACGCGGGCGACGCCTTCCTCGCCGCGTTCGGTGACGATGTCGGTGGCGCCGAACTCCAGGGCCAGCTTCTGCCGGGACTCGTGCCGGCTCATGGCGATGATGCGCTCGGCGCCCAGCTCCTTGGCGGCGATGACGCCGGACAGGCCGACCGCGCCGTCACCGACGACCACGGCGGTCGAACCGGGCTTTACCTCGGCGGCCTTGGCGGCGTACCAGCCGGTGCCCATGACGTCGGAGAGGGTCAGCAGGCTCGGGATCAGCTTCTCGTCCGGCTCCTCCGGGGTGGTGACCAGGGTGCCGTCGGCGAGGGGGATGCGGACGTACTCGGCCTGGGCGCCGTTCACCCACTGCGCGTGCTGACAGGAGGTCTGGTAGCCGGCCTGGCAGATCGGGCAGGTGTTGTCGGAGGCGACGAAGGAGCCGATGACGAACTGGCCCGGCCTGACGCTCGATACGTCGCTGCCGACCTCCTCGACGACGCCGACGTACTCGTGGCCGATCGGCTGTGGCTCGGCGACCGGCAGGACACCTCGATAGCTCCACAGGTCGGAGCCGCACACGCAAGCGGCGACGGTGCGGATGATGGCGTCCGTCGGTGCCGTGATCTTCGGCTCGGGGGCGTTCTCCACCCGGATGTCACCGGGCGCGTGGATGATGGTTGCTCGCATGATGCCTTCTCAGCTCTTGTCGGGTCTGTCGTGGCGTCAGGGCCGGGTACGGGTGCTGACGCGCGGGCCGTTGTAGTCGTCGTCCGGGACGTGTTCGAGCCAGGTGGCGTCGTCCGTCTCCCACAGGGCGAGATGGATCATGAACTGGTCGGGCGCGGCACCGTGCCAGTGCTCCTCACCCGGGGGTGTGTAAATGACGTCGCCGGGATGGGCTTCGATGATGTCGCTGTCACGGGACTGGACCAGGGCGATGCCCTCCACGATGTGGAGGGTCTGGCCCAGGGCGTGGGAGTGCCAGGCGGTGCGGGCGCCGGGAGTGAACCTGACCATGTTGGCCCGCATCCGGGAGGGGGCCTCGCCGCGGTAGATCACGTCGGCGTAGGCGTCGCCGGTGAACCACTCGGCAGGAAGCTTCACGGTGGGAGGCTGCTTCAGTAGTTCCATGGGGTGTCGTCCCTCTGGTGTGGTGCTGCCGCCGGGCCGTGCGGCGGCGGGTGTGGGGGAGAGCCCGCCATGTGGAGTGCGGGCGGAGAGGTGTCAGCCGGACTGGTCGGACTTCTCCACGATCTCCTTGAGCTGGGTCATCGCGGTCATGGCGTTGGGCCAACCGGTGTAGAAGGCCAGATGGGTGATGGCCTCGACCAGCTCGTCCTTGGTCACGCCGTTCTCCAGCGCCTTCCCGAGGTGGAAGCCGAGCTGGTCGGTCCGGTACAGGGCGGCGAGAGCGGTGACGGTGACCAGGCTGCGGTCGCGCGGGGACAGACCCGGCCGCTCCCAGATGTCGCCGAACAGGACGGTGTCGGTCACCTCCGCGAGCTTGGGGGCGAACTCCTGGATGGCCGGCGGCGCGAACTTCTTCCGTTCGGACATGGGGTGGTACTCCTTGCGTGTGTGCGGGGGGATTTCAGGCTGCCCGGCCTTCGACCGGGGGCTGGGTCGGTGCTGACCGAAGAACGAGGTGAGCTTGGCGAGGGCGGAGGAGACGTATTCGTCCTTGTCGTACAGGTCGAATTGGGACGCACCGTCGTCGATCCAGAACAACTCCGCCGGTTCCCCGGCCAGTTCGACGGCCGTTCGGCTGAAGTGAGCCGTGGCGGCCTCGCTGCCCGCGATCATCAGCAGTGGGCGCGGAGCGAGGCTCTCGGTGCCGGCGAAGGAGTCGTACAGGGCGATCTGGTCGACACTGCGCAGCACCCACGCGTTCTCGGACCGCAGGTGCGCACCGCGCGCGGTGCGGTAGTACTCGTGCCCCTGCCGGAGATGGTCCGGCGTTGTCTCGCCGACCTCCTCGGGCACGATGTGTTCGAGGAGGGTGGGCTCGCCGAAGGCCTCGTCCCTACGGAGGAGACCGGCGCGGGCGACCAGATCGCGGAAGACGCCCGGGTCCTGACCGCCGCCGAGTCCGTCGCGCAGCAGGCCGCCGATGCAGGCGACGCTGACCGTGGCGACAGCCCTGATGCGCTGGTCACTGAGGGCGGCGTACACCGCGTGGCCGCCGCCGGTGGAGATGCCCAGCGCACCGATGCGGTCGGGGTCGACGTCCTTCCGGGTGCCGAGGTAGCCGGCGGCGCTCTTGATGTCCTCGGCCCGCTGGAAGGGGTTCTCCAGGAAACGGGGTTCGCCTTCACTCGCGCCCTGGTGGGCGGCGTCGAACGCGAGGGCGGCGAAGCCGTGCTCGGCCAGTCGTCGGGCGTAGAGTCCGGCGGTCTGCTCCTTCACCCCACCCCACGGGTGGGTGACCACGATCGCGGGCAACGGGTGTCCGGCTCGGTCGTCGGGAGTGTGCAGGTGGCCGGCCAGCGTCAGGCCATCGCTGACGAAGGTGACATCCGTCCGCACTGTCTTTACTCGCCTCCTCCGCCTGCCGCAGGGAAATACGGAATATCGCGAGGTTCGGAAAGAAATTGCAGTCAGGGGGTCGGCCGTCCCGCCTGTTCGGGTAAATTCTCTCCGCAGGTCGATAGGTCGATTTCGGTCGCCGAACACGCCATCGACCCTGCCACCCTCACCGGAACCCGCAAAGGGGAGAATTCCATCCGGAGAATCACTTATCCAGGGGAGAAATCCTTACCCCCCTCCCGGAGACCGAGCGGTGCGACACTGGCTGTCATGGCCAGCGACGCGCATTTGAACGAGCTGGGATCGTTCCTCAAGGCGCGGAGGGCCGAGTTGAGCCCGCGCACCGTCGGCCTGCCCGACACCGGTGGGCGGCGGGTGCCCGGCCTGCGCAGGGAGGAGGTCGCCCTGCTCGCCGCCATCAGCACCGACTACTACACGCGGCTGGAGCAGGGCCGCATCCAGCCGTCCGCGTCAGTGCTGGCCGCCCTGGCCCATGTCCTGCATCTGTCCGATCACCAGCGTGACCACCTGTTCGAGCTGGCCGGCCGACAGACGGCACGACACCGCCGCCCGGCCGCGCAGAAGGCGCAACCGCAGTTGCGCCGCCTGCTCGACGATCTCACCGCGAGTCCCGGCGTGGTGATCGGTCGCCGTATGGACATCCTGGCGTGGAATCCGCTCGCCGCCGCCCTGCTCACCGACTTCGCGAAGGTGCCGGAAGACAAGCGGAACTGCGCCCGTATCCTCTTCACCGACCCGTCCATGCGGACGCTGTACGCGGACTGGCGTGCGGTCGCCCGTGGCTGCGTGTCCCATCTGCGCATGACGGCCGCCAAATACCCGGACGATCCGCGGCTGACCAGTCTGGTCGGCGAACTCTCCATGCAGGACAGCGACTTCGGGCAATGGTGGGGAAGCCGTCACGTGCCTTCGCGCAGCTTGGGCATGAAGAGGTTCCACCACCCCCTCGTCGGCGAACTCGTCCTCGACTGGGACACCTTCACCTGCGGCAGCGATCCCGATCAGGAACTCGTCGTCTGGACGGCGGAGCCCAGCACACCGTCGTACGACGGACTACGCGACCTCGCCTCACGGGCCGCCGGTCAGGCCGACTGACCTAACGGTGTGATCCGGCCCGCCGACACGGGAAAGACCGGGTGATTGCCAGACACTGGGAGAAAACTCTCCCCCTCATATTTCGGGTGAACGCTGCGACACTGGCTGCTATGTACAGCAAAGAAAATTTGCCTGAACTAGGAGAGTTCCTCAGGGAGTGCCGAGCCCAACTCAGCCCGCGGACCGTGGGCCTGCCCGAGTCCGGGGCATCCCGGCGCGTGCCGGGGCTGCGCCGGGAGGAGGTCGCCCGACTCGTGGGAATCAGCACCCACGCCTACGCGCGGTTGGAGCAGGGGCGTGCCCCCGTGCCGAGGTCGGTGCTCGCCACGCTCGTCCGTGTCCTGCACCTCGACGACGACCAGCGTGACCACCTGTTCGAGCTGGCCGCGAGTGCCGGGTACGAACCGCGCCGCCGCCCGGCGCAGAAGGTCCACCCGCAGCTCAGGCGCATCCTGGACGAGCTGACAACGACCCCCGCGCTCGTCCTGGGCCGACACTTGGACATCCTCGCCTGGAACCCTCTGGCAGCCGCCCTGCTCACCGACTTCGACCTGGTCCCCGAGAAGAAGCGCAACTACGCCCGGCTGCTCTTCACCGACCCCGCCTTCCGGGAGCTCTACCTCGACTGGAGGACGAACGCCCGGACCTGCGTCGCCCACCTGCGCCTGGAGGCCGCCAGGCACCCTGGCGACCCCGGTATGGCCGCACTCGTCGGCGAGCTCTCGGTGGCCGACGCCGACTTCCGGCAGTGGTGGGCAGGCCGCCAGATGACCGGCCTGCGGATGGGCACCAAGAGGCTGCGACATCCGCTCGTCGGCGACCTCACCCTCGACTGGGACAGCCTGACCTGCACAGCCGACCCCGCACAGAAGCTGGTGATCTCGACCGCCGATCCCGGGACCCCGTCCCATGACGGGCTGCTCTTCCTGGCGTCGTGGACCGCGGACCCGCACACGCCGGCCCGGGATGCGGCAGCTTGACGAGGAAGGGGGCAATCGGCTTGCGCCGTCGTGCCCCCTGAGCAGCAGTGGCGGGGCCGGGCCGGCG
>NZ_JBHVDX010000392.1:0-4979 GCF_042802555.1 Streptomyces sp. NPDC057474
GTCCCCGGCGGACCGTCGCCGGGCTCCGGCCTAGGTCAGGTACATACCGGCGGCCTGGTCCGCCAACTGCCGCAGGGCCGGCAAGTAGGCCTCGTCACCGTCCAGTTCGTCGAGCACGCGGTGCGCCTCGTCGCGGAACGCCGTGAGGTCCTTCTCGAAGCGACGGAGAACCGCGGGGGCGAGCAGCAGCGCGCGGAGTTCCGCGCGGGCCTGTGCGGAACTCCGCGCGGCGACTCCGAGTTCCGCGACGCGCGTCCTCGAGTCGGGTGTCGTCTCCTCCAGGGCGCAGGCGAGGAGATAGGTGACGGTGCCGTTCAGCAGGTCCTCGTCGCGGCCGGAGAGGAGGTCTTCCTGGTCGTTGAAGAGCTGCCAGAGAATTCCGAAGACATCGCCGAATTCCCGCCACAGTTCGATCCGTTCGGTCCCGGCGTCGGCGAGTATCGCGGCCATGGCCGTGATCATTCCGAAAGGGGCGCCGGATTTCCCGCGATAAGCGGCGACGACCGCGTCCCGCGAGGCGTTCTCACTGTCGCCGCGCAGGTCCCGCAACTGTCCTTCCACTGCGTCGATCCAGCAGTTGACGATCTCACCGGTGAGGGCGTTGCGCACCGAGTCCGGCACCGACTGGGCCTGCACCACCCTGATGGGAAGGGCCTGTCCGCTGAGGATGGACGCCAACAGCGCCTCGTCCGCGCCGAGTCCGTCGGGGGTGTGCGCACCGTGGCCGTCGGCCAGGTCGTCGAGATAGCACGCGGAGGTCCACCACAGGACATGCACGGCCGACAGGAAAACGGCCGGCCCCGGGGTACTGGTCTCGGCTCCGTGCACGAGGAGCGGGAGCACGGACAGGGGGTATTTCATCTGCTGATGGGCCAGCAGGCCGGATATGGACTTCCGTACCGCTAGGGACGAAGGCCCGAGGCTTTCCAGTGCGGCCGCGATCTCCGCGTCGATGTCCGACGAGACCTGTCCGTGCAGATCCGAATAGGAAAGGGAGTTCATCTGGCGTCCTCGTCCTCCATGGGGAAGGGAACCGAAACGGCCGTCACCACCAGCCCCCGCCGGATGGTCCAGCGTCCGGCGAAGGCGTCGATACGACGACCGTCCACCACCGGTCCGGGCACGAGGAGCTCGGCGTGCAGTGCGCCTGAGCGACCGCCCGGGTCGACGGACATCTCGATGTCGGCCTCCGAGAAGTCCAGCCACCGCCCGGTGAGCGGGAACCACGCCTTGTAGACGGACTCCTTGGCGCTGAAGAGCAGCCGGTCCCAGTGGACCGAAGGGTGGTCGGCGGTCAGACGGCGCAGCCGGGTCTCCTCCGTGGGGAGGGCGATCGCCGTCAGGACGCCCTCGGGCAGGGCGTCGTGGGGTTCGGCGTCGATGCCGAGTGAGGCGAGGTCGCCTATGCGGGCCAGGGCGGCTGCCGCGTACCCCTCGCAGTGGGTCATGCTGCCGGTCAGCCCGTCCGGCCAGCCGGGGGCGCCGCGCTCGCCGGGCACGATCGCACGCGGCGCCACGCCGAGCTTCTCCATGGCCCGCCGGGCGCAGGCGCGGACGACGGTGAACTCGCGGCGCCGCTTCGGCACCGCGCGCGCCAAGACGGCCTCCTCCTCGGGGTACAGCTCGATCCCCTCGACCGCCGCGGCGTCATCCTCGTGCGCCTCCACGACCACGACCGACCCCGGGAGCAGCTCCTCGATCACCGGCTTTGACCTCCATCGCAAGAATGCGGCGCAGCCTTCCCGGCGGTTGCGGGCGCGGGCGCCACTCGCGGGGGACGGTATCTGCTCACCAGGGAGCGCACTATGAGCCCGGCTGGCTCGATCGTGTGCTGGTCGGCTCGCGGACCTACAGTGGCCGGGGCCGACCGGGATGACGTCGCCGTGCGATCCGGGACGCCGGGTGCGGTGCCGGCGTGCGGGGCCCCTGCTCCACCAGCGAGATGGTTCAGTGCCTCCCCCTCGCCTCTGGCCGCACCCACACGGCCAGGTCGTGAGGGACTCCGCCCGCCCGGCTCGGACCATGGGCAGGATCTGTGTAGCCGCCCGGGACGCGAAAGCGGACGACCAGTACGCCCAACACCGTTCGGGGCGTGCCGGTGCACGGGCTCACCCCCGATCACTGCGCAGGAACGGTAGTGGTCCAGCTCCCGGCAGACGGCGACCAGGTGCTCGTACCGCTCGACGCCCTTGTACGGGACGGTCGCGCTGGGGTGGGTCCACAGCTCGAGGTTGCCCGGCACCCACACGACCTCGGCGAAGCGGCCGGCGAGTGTCTCCAGGGGCCAGCGGATGTCCGCGCCGGTCTCGGCGACGTCACCGGCCACGAGGAGCCAGTCGTCGTCGGTCTCGGGGCGCATCTCCTCGACCAGTGCGCGATTCTCGGGACAGCCGATGTGCAGATTATTGATGGTCAGCAGATCTCCGTGGCGGCCGACACTCGACTCCACCCGAGCTCCCTCCTGAACACCGAACATCAACACGAGAACACACCGGCGTACCGGTGGACAAGAGCGGCCTGCCGAACCGTCGGACACACGTCCCGGTGGCCCCGCCGCGCAAGGATTAACACGCGCGTGACAGAAACCTGGGCTCCAGGGGCCGTATGATCCGTCCTACACCACCGCCACGCCCCTACTCGTACGGCGGTTCGGCGTACCTCCATCCCCCCTGGCCGGGCACGGCCTGCTCCGCCGTGCCCGCGAACCCTGGAAAGGCGGCCTGCATGGTCTCTCGCGTACGCGTCTGGCTCAACCGCACGTACGCGGAGAACGTCTTCTTCATGGATCAGCTGCGGCATAATCCGCACGCTCGTCCGGTGGACATCCATGCCACGCACGGCGACGCCGACTCCCCCGTACTGGCCGCCGCCGACACCGCCGACCTGGAGCCCGACGGCCTCTCCCCCGCCGCGTACGTCGAGTACGCGCTCGACCAGTGCGCCAAGCGCGGCATCGACGTGTTCGTGCCCCGGCTGCACCAGGCGGCCCTCGCCGCGCACCGCGAGGACTTCGCGGCCGTCGGTACGGCCCTGCTGGCGCCGACCGCCGAGGCCATCGAGGTCTTCGAGGACAAGGTGACCGCGTACGAGGCGGTCCAGGCCCATGGGGTTCCGGTGCCGCCGTGGTTCCGGGTGACGAACGCCGATGAATTCGTCGCCGCCGTCGACGAGTTGGAGGCCGACGGGCACAGGGCGTGCTTCAAGCCTGCGGCCGGGGCGGGCGGTGTGGGCTTCCGCGTCGTCACGCGCACCCCCTTCTCGCTCGATCACCTCAGCGGATTTCCGAGCCCGTACGTGCAGCTCGACATGGTCGTCGAGGCGGTGCGGGCGGCCGAGGAGCCCGTCGACTGGATGGTGATGCCGCGCCTGGAACAGCCGGAGGTGTCCGTCGACTGCCTCACCGGCCCCGACGGGCGGGTCCGGATGGCCGTGGGCCGCACCAAGAACGGCCGGCGTCGTGGGTTCAGCCAGAACCCCTCGTGGATCGAGCCCGCGCGGCGGATCGCGGGGCAGTTCGGGTTGCACTACCTGACGAACATCCAGTTCCGGATGTACGGCGACGAGCCGGTGCTCATGGATGTCAACACGCGTCCGGCGGGTGGGCTGCACCAGCTCGCGCTGTGCGGGATCAACGCACCCTGGGCGGCTGTGCAGTTGGCGCTCGGCGAGGAGCCGGGCGACGTGGTGCCGACGCGGCTGGGGGAGGACTACACGGTGGTGTCGGGAACGCGGCCGGTGCGGTCGGTCACGTTGCCGCAGCAGGTGGCGGAGGTGCCGGTCGCCGTGGAGGCGCGGCCCGTGGCTGTCGCGCCGCCCGCGGTGTGCAAGCCGGCTGCCGACCGGCCGTTGGCGGTCTGAACGGCCCGAGGATTTTCGCCCCCGCCGCCCCTGCCCGTCCCATCCCAGGGGGCTGCGCCCCCAGGCCCCCTGAGGGAGTTGGTCGGGTGCGGGTGGGTGGGGGCTTGTCGCGCAGTTCCCCGCGCCCCTGAAGAACGGGGGCGCGGCGGAGGTCATGTGAGATAGCCCCAGGCTTGGGCCAGCTCGGTCAGGCGGGGCGGGAGTTCCGAGGTCGGGTCCGCCGCGCGGGCCGGTTGGATGCGGCCGGACTTGATGGTGGTGGACCAGTCGCCGAGTTGGGGGCGGAAGGTGCCGTGGTCCTTGGTGCCGTAGTCGAGCATGCCGGGCTCCCATTCGACGCCCAGGTGGTCGCAGATGCCCCGGGTGACCTTCTCGGGCTCGGCGGTGAGCTCCTCGTAACGGATCACGTGGACGGGGAGGTTCTGGCGGGCCTCTTCCAACTTCTCGCTGTAGGAGAGGACTTCGGCCCGGATCGCCTCGTGGTCCGGGTCGCTGCGGCGGCTCGTGAGGGACTGGACGACGGCGCCGGGGTGGCGGAGCAGCAGGATGTAACGGGCGTTCGGCCAACATCGGTGCAGGCGCGGCCAGATGAGGGTGTTCGGCGGGGTCTTGTCGACGATGACCTGCTTGCCGCTGCGGGTGAGCTCATGGTGGAGGATGCGGTCCCACAGGACGTGCTCCAGCTCACACTTGTCGAGTTCGAGCGCCTTCATCGCGTCCCCGGTGAAGTCCCGCGAGAGATGGACGTGGACGGTCCGCAGGTGCATCTCGTGCGGGGCGCGGATCTGGCTGTGACTGTTCAGGATGACCCGCAGCAGCGTCGAGCCGGAGCGCACCGAGGAGAGAACGAACACCGGAGCGTCCACCAGCCGGGACGCGCGCGGCGCCACGTACGGCGGCTCCGCGGGCGCGGCATCGCTCCGGGGGGCGGGGACGGCGTTCAGCGGCTTGCGCGGCGGGCTCACCGCCTCGGCGATCAGTCTGCCGCGGCGCCTCAGCCCCTTGCCGATCACGGACTTGCGCGGATCTCGCACGATGACACCTCATAACTCTCTCTCACGTTCTTCCGTATCACACGGGTAACGAGCGAACTCCAGATGACTTGGAGGGAACGGGAAGTG
>NZ_JBHVDX010000393.1:0-4958 GCF_042802555.1 Streptomyces sp. NPDC057474
CGCCCCGCCCGTACGACCAGCACGCGAAGCGCGGTCGGACGGGCGGGGGAGGCAGCCGGCCACGGCGCCCGAAGCGCCGTGAACCAGAGCGGACCGAACTACCGTGCGGCGCCGTCGGCCGGTCCGTACCGGCGGCGCTGGATATGTCGTCGGTTCACACCGACCTCCCGCAGATCGCAGGGACACGGCTTTCGCCGGTCTGCCGTTGCGGCGTCAGACCGGCCCCGAGCCGGGGAATCGGGCGCGTCATCGTCACTGCTCTGACGCCAGCAGGGCGGCGCGTGTCAGGTAGTACACCTGGGGCTGACCTCCAGAAATGGAGGGATGATCCCCAGGGCGGTTCTCCAGTGCTGACACGCGGGGAAGTGGCCGCCGGCGAACGTCACCCGGTCGCCACGGGGACGGGGACTCACACCCCATCGATCTAGACACCCTGTTGAGTTCTCAACGAACGACCAGCTCAGGGCCCCACCTGCACGAGCTATCCCGAACCGACAAGCCATGGAGGCAGCCCAAATAAGGGCCTCTTCCGGCGTTCCGCTGAACTAGTTCTGCGGTGCGCTGTGACGATTAAGGCACGCTCTGGAGTGGGTGTCAACAGAACTAGTTCAGAGTCCTCGGGAACTCGTTTGCCGACCGCGCTGCGGTCCCGGCTATCCTTCTAGGACTAGTTCTGCAAGACTGGGGCTCACGAGCCACACAGTGAGGGAGTCATACGTGGAGGAGACCAAGGGGCCGAAGGTTCAGCGGCTTGCCGCTGAGCTTCGGGCGAAGATCCAGCAGGGGGTGTATGCCCCCGGTTCAGCGCTGCCCAAGGTCCGGGAACTTCAGGAATCCGAAGGCGTCGCCTACCAGACCGCACGCGATGTCTACCGAGTGCTGGAAGACGAAGGTTTGATCATTTCCCGCAGGGGTGAGGGCACCTTCGTGTCTCCGATCCTCGGGAAGATCCACCGGGACGGGACCGGCCGCTACATCAAGTCGGCGCGCGAGGAAGCTGGCGCGCGTGGCGCGTTCGCGGCTGAGATTGCTCGGCTGGGCATGACATCGAGCGCGACAACCGAGATCAGCCGAGACCGGCCGCCGAAGCGGGTTGCCCAGATTCTCGGCATTCACCACGCAGCGAAGGCGCTCGTCAGGGCGCGGGTCATGCGTGCTGACGCCACCGTCGTGCAGGTAGCGACTTCGTACTTCCCTGGTGACGTGGCGTTCGGGACGCAGTTGGAGCAGCAGGACACCGGCGATGGCGGAAGCAAATCCCGTCTCGCCGAACTCGGCTACCAGCAGACGCGCATCCGGGAGTCCATCGACGTACGCCCCCCGAGCAAGGATGAAGCCGAATCGCTCGGCATCTCAGTCGACAGGTTGGTCTACGAGATCACCCATGTCGGCCTGACCGAGAGCGGCAGGGCCGTGGAAGTCTGCGTGCACGTTATGCCCATCACCCTGTGGTCACTCAGCTATGAGTGGCCCATCGATCTGCCCGCCGTCTGAGAGGAAAGACCGAAGTGAGCACCAACACCGCCATCGTCCGAGACGCCACGGAGCGCTACCGCACTGCGCGACGGGAGAGCGGCGAAAGCCGTGGGGCGTTCGAGACCGAGATCAAGCGACTGGGTGGGACGCCCCGTGTGGAAACCGCGATCCGTCGCGACACGGCGCCTGCTCACGTTGCTGAGCTTCTCGGCATCGAGACCTCTGACCAGACCGTGATCCGCGCCCGGCACATGTACGACGGTGACCGCCTGGTGCAGCTTGCCGACTCGTACGTCCCCGTGGACGTAGCGGAAGCGGCCGGCGTGGAGAACCCCGACCCCGGACTCGGCGGCATCATCAGCCGGATGCGCGACGCCGGATTCGAGCAGACCGAAGCGATCGAGGAAGTCACGCAGTACGCGGCGACCTCGGTTGAGGCGGATGCGTTCGGGGTCGAGGTCGGCAGCAACCTGCTTCAGATCACGCACACCGGCTACACCAAGACCGGCCGTGCGGTTGAGGTCACCGTGCACCGACCGGGCCCCGGCTGGGTCCTCCGCTACAGCCCGCCCATCAGCTAACCCACGCGCATTCCGACGGCCCGCACGAACAGTGCGGGCCGTCGCGTTTTCCGGGGGCTGTGGGCCATGTGTGGGCCAGCGTCGCGAAGCGGGAACTGGACCGGTGCTCCCGTGCAGGTCAGAAGGGGTTTCGCTCCTGATTCCACGACGCTCTTGAAAACCGTCGTCGCAGCGATGTGACCGTGGGTTCAAATCCCACACCCACCGCATGTGAACGGCCCCTGACCAGGTAAATCGGTCGGGGGCCGTTGTGTTGGGTCTGCCGGTGAGTGGCCGCTGCTCCCCGTGGTTCCCCGCTTGATCGGGCACGGCGGGCCACGGTTACCCATGGCAACGCACCCCAGGGCCCCGCCGAACGGACACTCCTGAACTTGGCGGGGCCCATCCGGCCGTCTCAGTTTCCGTCTCATTCACCCCTCTGCACCCTCACAGCATCCCCAGCGGCGGCACCGCGGCCGTGAACGTTGCCTGCCCTGTAAGGGTGGTGGCCTGGTGTGCCGTTGACCCCCCTCAGCTCGCGAGAGGGGTCCAGCCGCGGTGCGCGTACCAGTAGTGCGGCAGGCCCTTGGTGCCGCTGGTGCGGAACGGGAGGCCGTGGTCGTCGATGCGCTCGGTCCCGGTACGGCCCTGCGAGGACCAGTCGAGCTCCAGGTACCAGCGGCAGTCGCAGTCGACGGTCCGGGCGTCGACCATCAGCACCTCGGGATCCTTCGCGGACACCCGGTAGGGCATGCGCATCGCCGGGGTGCTCGTGCTCGTTCCGTCCTCACCGCCCTGGACCGACCGGGCGATCGGCCGGTCCATGTCCAGATCCACGGCGAACGAGCGGGGGTCCATGTCACCGCCGCAGCCCTGGCCCGTGAAATAGACGGTGCCCTTCACCGGGGCGGCCCGTCCCACGACGCGGACCCGTAGCGCCTCCAGGACGACGGCCGCGTCCGTCCGTCCCTGCACGGAGATGTCCACGAGTGTCTGGCCGCCATGTACCGCGTCCTGTGTACGCGCCCACGGGGTGGCGTCCTGCGGGGCCGGGGGAGGCGGCACCTGCTGGGGCGCCTTGTCGATGATGTAGTTGTGATTGCAACCGGACTCCCAGAGCTGGGAGTCCACGGTCCAGGTGAGGGGCGGGACGTCGGGAACGGCCGTGGCGGAGGGGCTCATGGACGGGCTCGACGAGCGGTCGCCCGCGGCGGGTGCCTTCGGCGAGGGCGTGCCGGGCGGCCGGCTGCGCGTGGTGGAGGCGGGTGCGGACGGTGACGGGGATCCGTGCCGTGCGCCCGAGGTCGTCGTGCCGGACACCTGGTCGTCGCTGTTGGCCGAGGAGCGCCCGGACGGCAGGGCGGACAGGCTGCCCAGGGTGGCGATCAGCGCGGTCACGAGAGCCGCGGTGACCGCGATGCGGTTTCTGTACCAGGACTTTCGCGAGGCGGGGCGCGACGCTGCGTCGTGCTCGCGCGACGAGCCGGGGAGGCTTTCCGCGGGGGTCTCCCGGGGACCTGGCAAGGGGCTGGGCGCGGCTTCGGGCACGGAGTCGGCGGCCGTCGCGGAAACGGAGTCGACGGCCACCGCAGACACGAGTTCAGCCGCTCCATCGGCCACGGGGCCCTCGCTGCCCGCCGAGAGGGCCCTGGCGACTTCCGGTACGGACCCGGTCGCCGTCCGGGACCGTTGTCTTGCCGCTACTGCCAGGACCCACCGCCGGTGCAGGTCGATCCGTTCGGCCGGACTGGCCCCGCACATCGCGGCGAACCGTTCCACGGGTGCGAAGCCGAGCGGCACGGCGTCACCCGCGCAGTACCGGTGCAGCGTCGAGGCGTTCATGTTCAGGCGCCGCGCGAGTGCCGCGTAGCTGCGGTCCGTGCGGCTCTTCAGACGCCGCAGCAGCGCCGCGAACTCCTCCACCTCGTCCTGGGACGACACCGGTTCCCCCCCGCCTCGCATCCCAGGACGGTATCCCAGGCACTCCCCATAAGGAGAGGTCAGATGGCCTGGGACGGTTCCACCGTTGCGGGTGGGGCGCCGTCCGTTGTGCCCGGACCGTGGGGCCGCCGATGCTCTTGGTGTCGCCGGAGCCGCCTCCACGCCACCGGGGCGAGGGGGCCGCCCCGCACACAGCGACGCACTTCCGGACCCATCGAAATCGGGGAAGCACACTGATGAACAGCAACACGACCGACCGCAAGCACGGCCGCCGCACCGCTCTGATCGCCGGCCTCGTCGCCGCCGTAGCCCTGCCGCTGGGTCTCACCGCCTCGGCACAGGCGTCCACGGGAGGGACGACGGCGAGCACCGTCGCGCAGCGGACGATCAGCGGCAAGTCGTCGGACGACGTGACCCGGGTCGCCGACTTCTACGGCGCCTACATCGACGCCCAGCTCGACGCGGACAACGGCAGGCTGACCACCGAACTCCGCGAGTTCTACGTCCGGGCCGACTACCTCCGTGAGGTGGCGAAGTGGGAGGACCGCAACGGGGCGGACGGCATCCTGCGAGCCCAGAACGTCCCGCTGAAGTGGACGGTCAAGAACAACGGCACCGCCGGCCGGGTCGGCATCACCCTCACCTGGGGTCAGGGGGTCACCACCAAGCTCGTCGTCGACCTGGACCGCAACCACAAGATCACCCGCATCGGCACCCCGCGCGCCGGCGGCAAGTGACCGCATCCGTCCTCCGCAGCCGGGCACGCGCACCGCATGCCCGGCCTTCCCGGTCCTCCGGCCTTCCCGGTCCTCCGGTTCTCCGGCCTTCCCGGTCCTCAGAAGCTCTCGTTCCTCACGCTCGAAGGGTTTCGCTGGAGCGTCTTAGCCCTTAGACCGACCGGCAATAGGCGGCTGCTGTAGGCCCAGCCGGCGGGGTCGATGCAGTGCGGGCACGGGTCCACGTGATCATGGAGTTCTCTAC
>NZ_JBHVDX010000394.1:0-4937 GCF_042802555.1 Streptomyces sp. NPDC057474
CGACGCCCCCGCCCTTGGGGTCGTCGAGGTCCCCGCCGAACTGGACGTGTTCGCGGTGGCGGGCCCGCCGGGTGGCCAGGGCCCGGTTGCCGGCGGCGACCATGGCCCCCCCGCACGGCTCGGTGAGCGGCTCGCCGGGCGCGTCGTGCGCTCGCCGGCCGGCCGTTTCGCCGGCCGGCGCGAACAGGTGCTCCATGATGTGTTTCGGGTCGGCGGCGCTCTCCCGCGCGACGCGGTCGTAGACGGCCTCGACCTCGTCGGCGTGGCGGGCGCGCGTGCGGCGCAGCCAGGTCTCGTCGACGGTGCCCTCGGCGAGCAGCCGTGCGGCGAAGGTGTCCACCGGGTCGCGCATGGCGGCGAGGTCCTCGGCGCTGCGGTAGACGCGGTGGTCGTCGGAGGAGGTGTGCGCGTCGAGGCGGTCCAGGCCGCACCACAGCACGACGGGTCCCTCGCCGCCGCGCACGGTGCGCAGGGCCTTCGCCGCGGCGGTGTACACGGCGTCGGGGTCGGCGCCGTCGACGGTTGTGGTCCGGGACTCGGGCAGCAGGCCCAGTGCGTGCGGCGTCAGGTGCGCGGTCGGTGTGGAGATGCCGTAGCCGTTGTCGGAGACGAGGAAGAGGACGGGCAGGTGCCGCTCCACCGCGAAGGCGACGGCCTCGAAGAACTCGCCCTGGCGGGTGGAGGCGTCGCCGATGGAGCAGACGACGGCCGTGTCACGGCCGCGTAATTGCGCGGCCCAGGCGGCGCCGGCGGCCGGCAGGCACTGGCTTCCGGTGGGGCTGGCGACGGAGAACACATTTCCTGGACGGTGGCCGAAGTGGGCGCTCATATTGCGCCCGGCGGAATGTGAGTCCGCTTTTGCCATGAGGTCGCGGGCCTGTGCTTCCGGGTCCATTCCGCGGGACAGCAGCAGGGTGCGGTCGCGGTAGTGCGGGAAGATGAGGTCTTCGGGTCCCAGCAGCTCACAGAGGGCGGCCAGGGCCTCGTGGCCCGCGGAGGAAATGTGGAACCAGGCTTCTCCCTGGCGCAGCACGATGCCCGATCTTCGGTCGCATTCACGGGAGAGCAGCATCAGTTCGAGGAAGTCGGCCCGCCGTTCGGCAGGTATCCCCGAAGGCTGGGATTCCTTCGTCGGGTTCTTCACGGATGAAATCGTGCCGTGCCGCCCGGGTTTGGAGCATCGCCTGCGATAGCCAATTCGCGGGCGGCCGTTGATACCTCGCGGGAGTGAGTTCGGCGCAAGCGGCTACGGAAAAAGAGTGACCCCTTCCCTCCCGGGAGTGATGTCCGTTGCCGCGGGAGGGAAGGGGGTCGGTAGCTGCTCGCCAAGGAGTGCGCATGGGGTCGGATCAGCTCGGTCGCGTGATGGTCGGCTTCCGGGCTTGCGCTGCCCTGGGCCGTTCGGGTTGGCGTGATCGTGCGATCTGCGATCTGGGACGCGGGGTACGGCGTCAGCGTGCGGGGCCCGGTGTTTCACCGGTGTGATGGTGCAGGGCCTCCCCGTCGCCTCTGGCCATACCCATCCGGCCGGGTCGTGCAGGGCCCGTGTCCATCAGCGGCCTCCGGCCGCGGGGGCCTCCCGGGCCCGGACCACGCACAGGATGCGTGTCGCCGCCCCGGGGTCGGGTGCGCCGGGGACCAGCTCGCCCAGGACCGTTCGGGGCGCGCGGCTGAGCGGACTCACTCCCGCTCGGTCCACAGGAACGGTGCGCGGGGGCGCCCCCTTGCAGAGCCGTCTCAGCCCACCCGGGCGGCGGGGCGGGGGCCGGCCATCTCGGGGGCGGGCGGCAGGGGGGCCTCGGGGTGGGCCATGAGGATGGACCGCTGGAGCCTGCCCAGAGCCGTCGACGGCTCCAGGCCCAGCTCCCGTACGAGGGTGGCGCGCAGGCGCTGGTAGACGGTGAGGGCCTCCCCGCGGCGGCCCGAGCGGTGCAGCGCGAGCATGAACTGGCCGTGCAGGCTCTCGTGCATCCGGTACTGGTTGACCAGCACGGTCAGTTCGGACAGCAGCTCGCGGTGGTGGCCGAGCCGCAGGTCGGCCTCGATCCGCTGGTCGAGCGCGCACAGCCGGGTCTCCTCCAGCCGCCTGGCCTCCAGGGTGATGCGGCTGCCGGCCTGGACGTCGGCGAGCGCGGCCCCCCTCCACAGGGACAGCGCGTCGCGCAGCCGCTTGGCGGCGCCGGCGTAGTCCTCGGCGTCCATGGCCCGGTACCCGGCGCCCGCCCGCCGTTCGAACTCGTGGAAGTCGACGCTGCCGCCGCGGGTCTGCAGCCGGTAGCCGCCCGGCAGGGTGACCAGGACGTCCTTGGCGGTGGCCGTCTCCTGGCCGTCTCTGGCCAGTGCCTGTCCGATGAGTTCGCGCAGCTGCAGGATGTAGGTCTGCAGTGTGGTGCGGGCGCTGCGCGGCGGGCGGTCGTCCCACAGCTCCTCCATGAGCGTGGACACGGGCACCACGTGGTCGGCGTGGAGCGAGAGAAGAGCCAGGACCTGGCGCGGTTTGGGGGCGGTCGGTGTGATCGAGATGTTGTGCTCGCGCACCGACAGCCCGCCCAGTACTTCGATGTCCATGGTTTCTCCCCGATTGGTCGCTGCATGCAGGTCAGCGCGTGCGTGATCACCGCTTGCGCACCGCCAAGGGAGCGTGTCGCGGCGTCTGACTCGACAATGAATAAAAAAACAGCACAGTCGGTTTGTCAATGCCGACCGTGTAGTCTCGTTCCTCATGAGCCAGCGACCGCACCGGGGCACCCGTTCAGATCCCGCGGCCCGGCGGCCCGGCCCGCACGGCGGTCAGGCAGCCGTCGTGCAGGGTGGGCCGCGAGCGCGCACTGTCCCAGTGCCCCGTCCCCGCGAACAGCCGGGGCACGGAGTCGAGCTGGTAGCGGCCGTGCTCGAGCAGCAGCACACCGCCGGGGCGCAGCAGCCGGCTCGCGGTCCGTTCCATCGCCCTGATCATCCGGAGGCCGCCCTGGCCTGCCCACAGGGCGAGCGGAGGGTCGTAGCCGAGGACCTCGGGGGAGCTGGTGCGCAGTCCGATGGGGAGGTAGGGGGGGTTGGTGACGACCAGGTCGGCGGCGGCGCCGAACTCGGGGAAGGCGTCCTTCGCGTCCCCCTGGACGATCCTGGCGGCGGTGCCGCGGGCGTTGCGTGCGGCCAGGCGCGCAGCGGCCTGCGAGAGCTCGATCCCGAAGACCCGGGCGCGTGGCACGCGGCGGGCGATGGTGACCGCCATGGTGCCCGGTCCGGCGCAGAGGTCGATCACCAAAGGAGACCGGTTGCCCTGTTTAATCATGGTGTGCAGTCTGTTTATTGCGTCCTCGATGATCTCGGCGGTCTCGGGTTTGGGTACGAAGACGCCGGGCGCCAGCTCGAAGCGGTGTCCCATGAACCAGGCGTGGCCCACGATGCGTTCGGCCGGCTCGCGGGCGGCGCGCCGCTCCACGTACGGCCAGAAGCCGGCCGGCACCGGGCCGTGCAGGTGCCCGTCCAGGTCGTGCGGGCTCACCCGGGCGGCGTGGGCCGCCAGGAGCCGGGCGTCGGCGCGTGCCGCGGCCTGCTCGATGCCCGCCGCGACGAAGCGGGTGACGGCGCCTTCCAGGGCGGCGGCGAGGGTGTCCGGGCCGGCGTGGGCCGCCGGGCCGGCGTGGGTGTCCGGGCCGGCGGCCGTCACGAGGCCCTCCGTCCCGGCTCGCCGGCGCCCGCGCCGCCGGCGGCGATCCACTCGTCCTCCAGGCGGCACGTCTCGGCGATGAGCGTGTCGTACAGGCTGCGCAGGAACGCGGGCTCGATGCCGTGCTCGCGTGCGTACCGCGCGGCCCGGTGGTGCACGGCGGCGACCCGGTGCGGCTGCATCATCGGCACGCCGTGCACGCGTTTGTACTCCCCGATGCGCAGGCAGATCTCCAGGCGCTCGCGCACCGCCTCGAGCAGGGCGGCGTCGACGGTGTCGAGCCGGCCGCGCAGCGCGGGCAGGTCCTCGGTCGCGTTGAGTGGTCCGGTGCGTAGTGGCATGACGAATCCTCAGTCGGGTGATGGCGGCGGCCTGCGGTGGTGGTGGCGGTGGGCGGGATGACGGGGCGGGGAGGAAGGGTGTTCGGGCGCTGTGTGGTGGCGGGCGGCACCGGCGAGGTGGGCTCGATGTTCACCGGCTGGCTGCTGAGGTCGGGCGCCGAGGTCGTCTGCGTCGACCCGGCGGCCGGGGGGCCGGGCACCGTCGCCGGTGACATCCGTGCCCCGGGCCCAAAGGCGGCGAAGGCTCTGTCGGCGGCGGACCTGGTGCTGCTGGCCGTGCCGGAGCCGGTGGCGCTGGAGGCGGTCGGCCCCGTGACGGCGCTGATGCGGGCGGACGCGCTGTTCGCGGACACGCTGTCGGTGAAGGCCCGCATCGCCGGGTGTCTGCGGGAGCGGGCGCCGGGGACGCAGGCGGTCGGCCTCAACCCGATGTTCGCGCCGTCGCTGGGGCTGCCGGGCCGCCCGGTGGCGGCGGCCACCGTCACCGACGGGCCGGCCGTGCGGGCGTTGCTGGCGCTGGTCGCCGGGTGGGGGGCCCGGGTGGTGGAGATGACGGCGCAGGAGCACGACGTGCTCACCGCCGCGCAGCAGGCCGCCACGCACGCCGCCGTCCTCGCCTTCGGCCTCGCTCTGGGCGAGCTCGGCGCAAACGTGGCGGTGCTGTGCGAGACCGCGCCGCCGCCGCACCGCACCCTGCTCCAGCTGCTCGCCCGGATCGCCTCCGGCACCCCGGAGGTGTACTTCGACGTCCAGGCGGGCAACCCGCACGCCGGGGCCGCCCGGCAGGCGGTGGGCCGGGGCCTGGAGCGGGTGGGGCGGGCGGCGGCCGGCGGCGAGCAGGACTTCGCGGCCCTCCTGGAGGAGCTGCGCTGCCTTCTCGGTGAGCGGCACCGGGCGGAACTGGCCGGCGCCTGCGCCGAGTCGTT
>NZ_JBHVDX010000395.1:0-4937 GCF_042802555.1 Streptomyces sp. NPDC057474
CCTCGAGGGGCGCGGGGAACTGCGCGAACGGGGTCCGGGGCGGAGCCCCGAGTCTTGGCGGGGTCGAAGGGGCAGCCGCCCCTGGGGAGGGGACGGGTAGGGGCGGCGGGGGCGAGGGACTAGGCCGGGCGGAGCCAGAGCGTTGACAACGGGGGCAGGGTGACGCGGATGCTGGCCGGGTGGGCGTGCCAGGGGTGCGGCTCCGGTTTCACGGGGTGGGAGGTCGTGGTGTCGGCGCCTCCGTAGGCGGCCGCATCGGTGTTCAGGATCTCGTGCCAGGCCGGGATGTCCTCGGGCACCCCGAGACGGTAGTCCTCGCGGGCGACCGGGCTGAAGTTGGAGACGGCCAGCAGAGGCGTGCCGTCCTCGGCGAACCTCAGGAACGCCAGGACGTTGTCGTCCGCCGAGTCGCCCGTGATCCAGGAGAAGCCGGCGGGACGGGTGTCCTGCTGCCAGAGAGCGGGGGTGTGGCGGTAGGCGGTGTTGAGGTCGCGGACGAGGTCCCGTACGCCCCGGTGGTCGGCCTCGGCGCCGTACGCGGGGTCGAGGAGCCACCAGTCGGGGCCGTGCGCCTCCGACCACTCCGCGCCCTGCGCGAACTCCTGCCCCATGAAGAGGAGTTGCTTGCCGGGGTGGGCCCACATGAAGCCCAGGTACGCACGGTGGTTGGCGCGCTGCTGCCACCAGTCGCCCGGCATCTTCGACACCAGTGAGCCCTTGCCGTGCACGACCTCGTCGTGGGAGATGGGCAGGACGTAGTTCTCGCTGTACGCGTACACCATCGAGAACGTCATCTCGTTGTGGTGGTGCTTGCGATGGACCGGCTCCTTGGACATGTAGCCCAGCGAGTCGTGCATCCAGCCCATGTTCCACTTCAGGCCGAAGCCGAGGCCGCCGAAGCCGCCCGGACCGGTGTGGTGGGTGGCGCGGGTGACGCCGTCCCAGGCCGTGGACTCCTCCGCGATCGTCACGACGCCCGGCACCCGCCGGTACACCGTCGCGTTCATCTCCTGCAGGAAGGCGACCGCGTCCAGGTTCTCCCGGCCGCCGTGCTCGTTCGGCGTCCACTGGCCGGGTTCGCGTGAGTAGTCGAGGTACAGCATCGACGCGACGGCGTCCACCCGCAGCCCGTCGATGTGGTACTCCTCGCACCAGTAGAGGGCGTTCGCCACCAGGAAGTTGCGCACCTCACGGCGCCCGTAGTCGAACTCCAGCGTCCCCCAGTCGGGGTGCGCCGCCCGCAGTGGGTCCTCGTGCTCGTACAGCGGACGCCCGTCGAACTCGGCCAACGCCCAGTCGTCACGCGGGAAGTGCGCCGGCACCCAGTCCATCAGGACACCGATCCCGGCCCGGTGCAGGGCGTCGACCAGGTACTTGAAGTCGTCGGGGGTGCCGAGGCGGGCGGTCGGGGCGTAGAAGCCGGTGACCTGGTAGCCCCAGGAGCCGCCGAAGGGGTGCTCGGCGACGGGCAGCAGCTCGACGTGCGTGAAGCCGAGGTCGGAGACGTATGCCGGCAGCTGCTCGGCGAGTTGCCGGTAGGTCAACCCCGGGCGCCAGGACGGCAGATGGATCTCGTAGACCGAGAAGGGAGCCTCGTGCGCGGGGGTCTCCGCCCGCCGGGCGAGCCACTCGTCGTCGGCCCACTCGTAGTGCGAGGCGTGGATGACGGAGGACGTGTTGGGCGGGACCTCCGTGCGGCGGGCCAGTGGGTCGGCCCGCAGCGTCTTCGAACCGTCCGGCCGCGTGATCTCGAACTTGTACAGCTCGCCCTCGCCGATCCCGGGCACGAACAGCTCCCACACCCCCGAGGAGCCCAGCGAACGCATCGGGAAGCCCGTGCCGTCCCAGAAGTTGAAGGTCCCGGCCAGGCGCACGCCGCGCGCGTTGGGCGCCCACACCGTGAAGCGGGTGCCGGTCACGCCCTGGTGGGTCATCGGCTCGGCGCCGAGCACCCGCCACAGCTCCTCGTGCCGCCCCTCGCCGATCAGATACAGGTCCAGCTCGCCGATCGCGGGCAGGAAACGGTACGCGTCCTCGGTCTCCTGCTCCGTCCCCTCGTACGAGACCAGCAGCCGGTACGCCGCCGGTACCTCCCGCAACGGCAGCAGGGCCGAGAAGAACCCACCCCCGTCGTCGTGCAACTCGGCCCGCAGCGACTCCACCACCACGCTCACCCCGAGCGCGTACGGCCGGAACGCCCGGAACACCACGCCCCCGGGCGCGGGGTGGGCCCCGAGCACGGAGTGCGGCGCGTGGTGGGTCCCGGTCAGCAGTCGCTCGCGATCGGCGCCGTCCATGGCGGGAGAGAAAGTCGGCTGGGTGCCGACGGGAACGGAGGAGGGGGCGAGGACCGGCTCGGCGGCAGCGGCCCCGCCGGAGGCCGCAGCGGGTTCGGGCGCCACCGGCTCGCCGACGGCCTGCTTGGGGACGACCGGCTCGGCGGCCGGCACCGACACCGGCTCGGGAGTGGCCGGCTGGGCGACGGCCTGCTTGGGGAGCACCGGTTCGGGAACCACCGGCTCGGCGGCGGTCTGCTTGGGGAGCGCCGGTTCAGGCAGCGCCGACTCGGCCGGCAACGGCTCGTGAGTGGCCGGCCCGTCTGGCAGGACCGTTCCGGCACCCGACGGGCCGGCAGGAACCAACACGGCCCTCTCCGCCTCCTGCGGCGCCTTCACGGCCCTCTTCGCGGCGGTCTTCTTGGTGACGGCCTTGGCGGTGACGGCTTTCTCGGCCACAGCCTTCTTCGCCGTTGCCTTCTTCACCGCGGTCTTCTTGACCGCTGCCTTCTTCGCCACAACCTGCTTCGCCACAGCTTTCTTCGCCACGGTCTTCCGGGCCGCCGTCTTCTTCGCGGCGGACTTCGTCGCAGGGGCCTTCTCGGCCACGCCCGTGTCCTCGGCGACCTTTCTCGTCGCGGCCTTTCCGCCCCCGGCGGTCTTCTTCGCGGCCACCTTGCCGTCCGTCGGCTTCGTGACCGGCGGTGCTCCTTCGCCGACCTTCTCGGCGACCGCCTTCTTGGCCGCTGGTGACCCCGCGGTCGTCTTTTTGACCGCCGCCGTTCCTTCGACGACCTTCTTCGCGGCCGCCTTTTTGGCCACCGGTGTCCTCTCGGCCGTCTTCCTGACCGTCGCCGCCGTCCCCTCGGCCGCCTTCTCGGCGACAGCCTTGGCCGTGCTCTTCGTCGCCGTCTTCTTCGCTGTCGCCTTCTTCGCCACGGTCTTCTTCGCGGCCGTTGTCTTCGTGGCCGTCTTCTTCACCGGGGCGGGCCCCTCGGCGTCGGGGCCGGTGTGCTGGGTGCTGTCGTCGGACGGCGGGCGGGGAGTCACAGGTACTGCCTCCTCGGCAGGGGCTGGAATGGGGCGGTGTCAGGGGATGTCGGCGCCGGGGTCGGTGGCCAGACGGTGGGCGGCGGCCAGGGGCACAGGTAGCCAGTCGGGGCGGTGCCGGGCCTCGTAGAGGACCTCGTACACGGCCTTGTCGGTCTCGTACGCGCGCAGCAGTACGGGGTCGGTGCGCGGATCGGCCCCGGCGACGTCCGCGTAGCCGGAGCAGTACGCGGCCCGGCAGGCGGTCGCCCAGTCGGCGGCCGGGGGCTGGAGGGAATGCGCGGCGTAGTCGAAGGAGCGGAGCATGCCGGCGATGTCACGGGCGACGGGCTGCGGCATCCGACGCTCGGCCAGCGGCTTCGAGGGCTCGCCCTCGAAATCTATGAGCGACCACTCCCCGGAGGGAGAGCGGAGACACTGGCCGAGATGGAGGTCGCCGTGGATGCGCTGGGCGGTCCAGGTACGCCCCTCCGCGGCCAGGTCGGCGAGCGCCTCGAAGGCAGTGTGCAGACCGGGAGCGTACGGCCGCAGCGCGGGTACGGCCTGCGCTGCGGCCTCCAGGCGTCCGGTCATCCCGTCCACCAGCGACTCCAGTTGCGACCGCCCCAGGGTGACCGTGGGCAGGGCCCGCGTCAGCGCGGTGTGCACCTCGGCGGTCGCCCGCCCCAGCGCCCGCGCCTCGGCGGTGAAGTCCTCGCCCTTGGCCAGCATGCTCAGCGCCAGCTCCCAGCCGTCCGCCGCGCCGTGCAGGAACGGCTGGAGGACGCCCAGAACGTGGTGGGCGTCGGGGTCGGAGTCGCCGCTCCGGCCCAGGTCCGCCACCATCCAGGCCACCGGCGCCGGCACCCGGGGGCAGCCCTCGCGGGACAGCGTCAGGGGCAGTTCGAGATCGGGATTGGCCCCGGGCAGGACCCGGCGGAACAGCTTCAGGATAAACGTATCGCCGTAGACGATCGAGGAGTTGGACTGCTCCGAGGTCACCACACGCGGCACCAGGCCCTCGGGGATGTCGTGGCGCATGTCCCGCCCACAGCGCAGCTCGCCGACGTGCGCATTGGCCCGCAGCGCTTCCAGGAGGACATCGGCGAGGCGCGGGTCGTGCAGCGCCTCGTACACCGTCCGCCCGGCCAGCGGCCCCTCGGCCACATGCCCGATCAGCGCGGGCGCGAGCCGTGGCGGCAGTGTCTCGCGTACGCCGAGCAGCAGTTGGTAGCAGTCGCCGGGGTGGGCCGGGGCCCCCTGGGACGGCACCAGCGGCTGATGGGCGCGTACGAGGAGGTGCAGCAGCCCGGCCTTGGAGCCCGGCTTGGAGCCGGCCGCCTTGGCACCCCCTGCCGTGGAGGTGCCCACCGGCAACAGCTCGGTTTCCGCCACCAGGCTGAAGCCGGTGACCGGCCGCCCCTTCCCCGCGAACCAGCGCTGCCGTGGCAGCCACTCCCGCAGCAACGGCTCCAGGGAGGTGAGCAGCCCGGGTGTCGCCTCTGTCGCGGGCGGTGGAGCAGGACTTGTCGCGGTGGAGTGCGTGGCGGCTTCCGACATGGCCTCGCGTCCTTTCCCCGGGGGCGGGGTGTTCCTGTTTGCGTGCCCCGGGCGGGCCGGGAGAAACCGGCC
>NZ_JBHVDX010000396.1:0-1378 GCF_042802555.1 Streptomyces sp. NPDC057474
GCCGTAGACCGACGCGGTGCTGACGTAGACGATCCGGCGCACCCCCGAGCGCAGCGCCTCCTCGATGAGCAGACGCGTCCCCGTGTCGTTGACCGTGCGCAGCTGCTCCTCGGTGCCTTCCACGAGCGAGGCGCAGTGGATGAGCGCGTCGACGCCCCGGCACAGTCCGCGCAGCGATGCGGGCTCGCTCAGATCCGCGCGGACGGTTTGTACCCGGGCCCCGGCCGGGGCCGTGGCCGGGGTGCCGCGCCGGGCCAGCCGCAGTACGGTCTCCGGCCGGCGCAGGGCGGCCGAAACCGTGTGCCCCCCGATGAAGCCGCCGCTGCCCAGGACCAGCAGCCGTGTCGCCGTGTTCATCCGCCCTCCGGGAGCGGCCGCGCCGGCCGGTGCCGGAGGGCGGCTCCTGTTGTTAAGATACGGACTAGCTGGTTTTGTTTCCAGCGGCCTACGGGAGGAAGTTCCGTAAGACCACTTCAGGCACCAGCCGCAGGAGGCACCTACCGTGGCACGACAGGAACGCGCGATCCGCACACGCCGCGCCATTTTGCGGGCGGCGGCGTCCGTCTTCGACGAGTTCGGCTACGAGGCGGCCACGGTCGGTGAGATCCTCGCCCGCGCCGAGGTGACCAAGGGCGCCATGTACTTCCACTTCCCCTCCAAGCAGGCGCTCGCCGAGGGTGTGCTGCAGGAGCAGATGCACATCAGTGCCGTGCCGCGAAGCGCCTGCAAACTGCAGGAACTCGTCGACACCGGCCTCGCGCTGGCCCACCGGATGCGCCGGGACCCGCTGGTGAGCGCCGGGGCACGGCTCTCGCTGGGCCAGGAGGCGCGCTCGCTCTTCGGCGGGGCCGCGATCCCGCTGTGGCTCGCCGCGACGCAGGACATCCTGGAACAGGCCAAGGCCCAGGGCGAGTTGCTGCCGCACGTGGACCAGGTGGAGGCCACCTGGATCCTGTCCGCCTCCTGGACCGGGGTCCAGGTCTACTCCCACGCCCTGAGCGACCGCGCCGATCTCGAGGACCGCATCGTCTCGCTCTTCAACCACTTCCTGCCCAGCATCGCGGTGCCCGCGGTACTGGCGACGCTGGAGATCAGCACGGAGCGCGCGGCGCGGGTCGTCGCCGAGTCGGACCGGGCCGCCGCCCAGGCCCGTGAGGCCCAGGAGAAGGCACTGGCCCCGGCCGCCCCCTGACACCGGCAGCCGCCCCTCAACGCCGCAGCCCCCGGCCGCCCCCTCACGCCATGGCCACAGCCGCTCCCTGACACCGCAGCCGCTGCCTGACACCGCAGCCGCTGCCTGGCACCGCAGCCGCTGCCTGGCACCGCAGCCGCTGCCTGGCACCGCAGCCGCTGCCTGGCACCGCAGCCGCTGCCTGGC
>NZ_JBHVDX010000396.1:1477-4876 GCF_042802555.1 Streptomyces sp. NPDC057474
CACCGCAGCCGCTGCCTGGCACCGCAGCCGCTGCCTGGCACCGCAGCCGCTGCCTGGCACCGCAGCCGCTGCCTGGCACCGCAGCCGCTGCCTGGGCACCGCAGCCGCTCCGTGGTCGCGGCCGTGCCCGGCGGTGTTTCGCCGTGCGGGAAAGCGGACTCCGCAGCCGGTCGTGGCTGCGGAGCCCGCCCCGCCCGCCCCGCCCGCCCCGCCCGCGGCGTCGGCGCGTCGGCGGCGTCGGTCCGGCGGCGCGGGCGGCCCCGCGAAGGCCGGGAACCGGGACGGACGGCCCGGCCCGCCCGGCCCGTCCGCCCGGCCGTCCCGTCCGCCCGGCCGTCCCGTCCGCCCGGCCCGGCCCTCCCGCGTCCGTCCCGTCCGCCGCCCGTCCGCCCGTCTGTCCGCCCGTCTGTCCGCCCGCGTCCCGTCCGCCCGCGTCCGTCCGTCCGCCCGTCCCGTCCGCCGTCCGCCGTCCGCCGTCCGCCGTCGGTCCGTCCCGCCCGTCCGCCCGCGTCCGTCCCGCCGGTCCGTCCGCCGGTCCGTCCCGCCGGTCCGTCCCGCCGGATCGCCGGCGGTGGTGCGGGCGGTGCCGGCGTGGGGCGGGCGGTCTCGAGCCGGGTGCGAGTGGTTCTCGAGCGCTGCGGCCGAGCGTGGCCGCAGGGCGAGGGAGGATGACATGAGCGGTGTGCAGGCCTGCCGGGCCGTGCTGCGGGTGGAGCGGGGCGAGGCCAGCGAGGAGGAACTCGCCGCCGTCGCGGTGACGCTGCTGTCCGTGCTCGCCGGGCGGGGTGCCCGGCGGCGTGCGGCGGCGTTCGGGGTGCGCCGGGCGGGGTGGGAGCGGGCCGTGCCGTTCCGGGCGCCGCACAGCTGGCGCTGAGGCGCCGGGGGCGTGACGGCGGGGGCGATCGTCGGCCAAATCTCACCACCACTCTAACAAACCGCTTGCGCGGTTTGTTAGAGTGGTGGTGTTCAGGGGTGGTGTCCGCCGAACGGCAGCGTCCGCGTCGACGAGTGGAAGGGAGACGTTTCGTGGTGACGGTGAGGGATCCCCGCGCGCACGGCGCGGCGCCGGAAGGCGCCCGGGGAGGTGCGGCCGAGCTGCACGAGATCCGTGCTCAGGCGTTGGCCGGCCCCAGCGGGAAGGCGACCGGGGCGCAGCATGCCAAGGGCAAGCTGACCTCCCGGGAGCGCATCGAGCTGCTGCTGGACCCGGGCTCCTTCAACGAGGTCGAGCAGCTGCGCCGGCACCGGGCCACCGGGTTCGGCCTGGAGGCAAGAAGGCCCTACACCGACGGTGTGGTCACCGGCTGGGGCACGGTGGAGGGCCGTACGGTCTTCGTCTACGCCCATGACTTCCGTATCTTCGGCGGGTCGCTCGGCGAGGCCCACGCCACGAAGATCCACAAGATCATGGACATGGCCCTCGCGGCCGGGGCCCCGCTGGTGTCGCTGAACGACGGCGCCGGCGCCCGGATCCAGGAGGGTGTCCCGGCGCTGGCCGGGTACGGCGGCATCTTCCGGCGCAACGCCCGGGCCTCCGGTGTCATCCCGCAGATCAGTGTGATGCTCGGTCCGTGCGCGGGCGGCGCGGCCTACAGTCCCGCCCTCACCGACTTCGTGTTCATGGTCCGCGGGACGTCGCAGATGTTCATCACCGGCCCGGACGTCGTCAGGGCCGTCACCGGCGAGGAGATCACCCACAACGGCCTGGGCGGCGCGGACGTGCACGCCGAGACCAGCGGCGTGGCCCACTTCGCCTACGACGACGAGGAGACCTGCCTCGCCGAGGTCCGCTACCTGATCTCCCTGCTGCCCTCCAACAACCGGCACAACCCGCCGGCCGTCGCGTGCGAGGACCCCGCCGACCGGTCCTGCGACGCCCTGCTGGATCTGGTGCCGGCCGACGGCAGCCGCCCGCCCCTACGACATGGCCGAGGTCATCGAGGAGATCGTCGACGACGGCGACTTCCTCCAGGTCCACGAGGGCTGGGCCCGCAACATCATCTGCGCCCTGGCCCGTCTCGACGGCCACGTCGTCGCCGTCGTCGCCAGCCAGCCGCAGACCCTCGCGGGCGTCCTGGACATCGGGGCCAGCGAGAAAGCCGCCCGCTTCATCCAGATGTGCGACGCCTTCAACATCCCCCTGGTCACCCTCCTGGACGTCCCCGGCTTCCTGCCGGGCGTCGGCCAGGAACACGGCGGGATCATCCGCCACGGCGCCAAACTGCTGTACGCGTACTGCAGCGCGACCGTGCCCCGGATCTCCCTGGTCCTGCGCAAGGCCTACGGCGGCGCCTACATCGTCATGGACTCCCAGTCCATCGGCGCCGACCTCACCTACGCCTGGCCCACCAACGAGATCGCGGTGATGGGCGCCGAAGGGGCCGCGGGCGTCATCTTCCGGCGCCGGATCGCCGAGGCCGCCGACCCGGAGGCCATGCGCGCCCGCCTGGTCAAGGAGTACCGGGCCGAGCTCATGCACCCCTACTACGCGGCCGAACGCGGCCTGCTCGACGACGTCATCGACCCCGCCCGCACCCGCGAGGTCCTCATCCGCTCCCTGGTCATGCTGCGCACCAAGCACGCCGACCTGCCCTCCCGCAAGCACGGCAACCCCCCGCAATAACGGAGCACCCCGATGGTCAAACAGGAACGCGCGCTCCGCACGCGCGAGGCGCTGATCAAGTCCGCCGCCGTCATCTTCGACCGGGACGGCTTCAGCGTGGCGTCGCTCACCACGATCAGCAGCCGGGCCGGTGTGAGCAACGGGGCGCTGCACTTCCACTTCGCCAACAAGGCCGCCCTCGCGGGCGCCGTGGAGGACGCGGCCGCGCACCGGCTCGGCCAGATCACGCTGCGGGACCACGGCGAGGCGGACAACGCCCTGCAGTGCCTGGTGGACGCCACCCACGACCTGGCGCGCGGGCTCAACGACGACGTGGTCCTGCGGACCGGCTTCGAGCTGAGCGGTGATCACGTCTACGTGGCCAGGCGCAACCTCAGGCACCAGTGGCGGCAGTGGGTCGAGGAAACACTCCAGCGCGCCGACGCGGAAGGCCACCTGCACGAGACGGTGGCCCCGCAGGACGCGGTGATCACCCTCGTGGCGGCCACCATGGGCTTGCAGTCGCTGGGGGCGCGGGATCCCGTATGGCTCTCGTGCCGGACCCTCACCCGGTTGTGGCAACTGCTGCTGCCACGGCTCGCCTCCGCACCCACCCTCGGACGGCTCACGCCGGAGGGACGCGGAACCCGGACCGCGCGGCCCCCCGACACCCCCGGCCCCTGAAGCGACCGGAACACCTTCCGAACGCCCAGAGCCCCGCGCCCCGGAGCGGCACACCGAACCCACCGCCCCACCCACCCCACCCTGCCCGTCCCCGCCCCCGCCCGGGGCGGGGA
>NZ_JBHVDX010000397.1:0-4838 GCF_042802555.1 Streptomyces sp. NPDC057474
CCCGTACTCCCCCCGCTTTCCCCCGTTACCTGCTCCCCCCCACAGACCTTCAGGCGACAAGCTCCCCGAAGGACTCCTCCTCGTCACGGCCGAAGCTGAGGACCTCGTCCTCGCGCAGCCGGCGGAGCGACCGCCAGATGCTGGACTTCACCGTGCCGACACTGATGTCGAGGATCTCCGCGATCTCCGGGTCGGTGCGGCCCTCGTAGTAACGGAGGACCAGCATCGTCCGCTGGAGTTCGGGGAGCCGGGCGAGCGCCTGCCACAGGACGGCGCGCAGCTCGGTGCCACGCATCGCGTCCGTGTCGCCGGCGGTCTCCGGCAGCTCCTCGGTCGGGTACTCGTTCAGCTTGCGGCGGCGCCACGCGCTGATGTGCAGATTCGTCATGGTGCGGCGGAGGTAGCCCCCGACCGCGGCCTTGTCACTGATCCGGTCCCAGGCCCGGTAGGTCGAGAACAGCGCGCTCTGCAGCAGGTCCTCGGCCTCGAAGCGGTCTCCGGTCAGGTGGTAGGCGGTTGCGTACAGGGAGGCACGACGCTCCTGGACGTAGGCGGTGAACTCCGCCTCCGACACAGACCGGCGTTCCCCCGTGCCCTCCCCGTACGCGGTCCCCGTTCCCCCGTGGGTGACCCCCGTGTTGCTTCCCCCCACATGCGCGTCAACCACCGACATGTACGTGGTGTGCTGACGCCCGGTGCCGCGAGCGCACCCCCGCCCGCTCACGGCACCGGACTTCTCCGTGTTCCGGACGACGTCGTGGAGCCGCGTGACAACTGCGCTAGTGCTGGTGCTGTGCAGCGTGTTCATCTCGCGCCCCCCGTCGTGGAGTTCCGGTTGTGGTGCTGTGCCGTGGTGCTCGTTCGTGCTTCTCCGGCTCCGCCCCTTCGTACTGTCGGGCGGCGTTTCCTTGCCTGTGACGAAAAGATTGCCCGTTCACCTTCATGGCCGTGTCCGCCGACTGTCACAGACCTGTCACAGGGGTCGGACCCAGGCGGGGCACAGGTTGATCACAGAGAAGAGTCGTACGACTACGCGAACGGCACGATCGTGTGCGGGTGTCAGGTGGGAGCGCTCCAACGGTCGATTCGGCGCCATGCCATGGGCCAGAATGAGCCCGTGCCTTCCCTGTTGCTGATCGAGGACGACGACGCCATCCGCACGGCCCTGGAGCTCTCACTGACGCGCCAGGGGCACCGTGTCGCCACCGCCGCCACCGGCGAGGATGGTCTCAAGCTGCTGCGCGAACAGCGGCCGGATCTGATCGTTTTGGACGTGATGCTGCCTGGAATCGACGGCTTCGAGGTGTGTCGGCGGATCCGGCGCACCGACCAGCTGCCGATCATCCTGCTGACGGCACGCAGCGACGACATCGACGTCGTGGTGGGCCTGGAGTCGGGCGCGGACGACTACGTGGTCAAGCCCGTGCAGGGGCGGGTGCTGGACGCCCGGATCCGCGCGGTACTGCGGCGTGGTGAGCGCGAGGCCAACGACGCGGCGACCTTCGGCTCCCTCGTGATCGACCGCGCGGCGATGACCGTGACGAAGAACGGCGAGGACCTCCAGCTGACGCCCACCGAGCTGCGGCTGCTCCTGGAGCTGAGCCGCCGCCCCGGACAGGCCCTGTCCCGGCAGCAGTTGCTGCGTCTGGTGTGGGAGCACGACTACCTGGGCGACTCCCGCCTGGTGGACGCGTGTGTGCAGCGGCTGCGCGCCAAGGTCGAGGACGTACCGTCGTCGCCGACCCTGATCCGTACCGTGCGCGGCGTGGGCTACCGGTTGGACACGCCTCAGTGACGAAGGCTCGAGGGGGGATCCGCGGCTGGGCCGCGGCTCGCAGGAAAGTGCAGTCCCGGATCCGTTTCACCAGTCTGCGGCTGCGGCTGGTGGTCGTCTTCGGCCTGGTGGCGCTCACGGCCGCCGTGTCGGCGTCCGGTATCGCGTACTGGCTCAACCGCGAGGCCGTGCAGACCCGCGCGCAGGACGCGGCGCTCAACGACTTCGAGCGGGAAATGCAGAGCCATGTGAGCACGCTGCGCCCGAACCCGACGCAGGACCAACTGCGCATCGCGGCGCGGAAAATGGCGGACGGCGGTGAGCGTTCCAGCGTGCTGCTCGTCGCCGAGGGCGCCGATGGCGAGGCCGTCTCCGGGTCCTCCACCGACAACGCGCTGAACGGCTTCTCGCTGGAGGACGTGCCCGCGTCGCTGCAGAAGGCCGTCAACAAGCGGCAGAAGCTCACCTCGGGCAACCGGCACGCGTACCACGTGTACTGGCAGCGGGTCATCGACGGCGACACCCCGTACCTCGTGGGCGGCGCGAAGATGATCGGCGGCGGGCCGACCGGCTACATGCGCAAGTCCCTCGCGGAGGAGGCGAAGGACCTCAACTCGCTGGCCTGGTCGCTCGGGATCGCGACGGGTCTGTCGCTGATCGGCTCGGCGCTGCTCGCGCAGGCCGCCGCGACGACCGTACTGAAGCCGGTGCAGCGCCTCGGCGTGGCCGCCCGGCGTCTCGGCGAGGGCAAGCTCGACACCCGGCTGAGTGTCTCCGGCACGGACGAACTGGCCGACCTCTCCCGGACGTTCAATCTCGCGGCGGAGTCGCTGGAGAAGAAGGTCGACGACATGAGCGCCCGCGAGGAGGCGTCCCGCCGCTTCGTCGCCGACATGTCCCACGAGCTCCGTACGCCGCTGACGGCGATCACCGCCGTCACGGAGGTGCTGGAGGAGGAGCTGGACGCCGACACGGGCAGCCTCGACCCCATGATCGAACCGGCCGTACGGCTCGTCGTCAGCGAGACCCTGCGCCTCAACACCCTGGTCGAGAACCTGATGGAGGTCACCCGCTTCGACGCGGGCACGGCCCGCCTCGTCCTCGACGACGTGGACATCGCCGACCAGATCACCGCCTGCATCGACGCCCGCGCCTGGCTGGACGCGGTGGACCTGGACGCCGAGCGCGGCATCATCACCAACCTCGACCCGCGGCGCCTGGACGTGATCCTGGCGAACCTGATCGGCAACGCGCTCAAGCACGGTGGCTCCCCGGTGCGCGTCTCGGTGCGCGAAGAGGGCGAGGACCTGCTGATCGAGGTCCAGGACCACGGCCCCGGCATCCCCGAGGACGTCCTCCCGCACGTCTTCGACCGCTTCTACAAGGCGAGCGCCTCCCGCCCGCGCTCCGAGGGCAGCGGCCTGGGCCTGTCCATCGCCCTGGAGAACGCCCACATCCACGGCGGTGAGATCACCGCCGCCAACTCCCCCAAGGGCGGCGCGGTCTTCACCCTCCGTCTGCCCCGCGACGCGGCCTCGCTGATCGCGGAGGAACGGGACGGCGACCAGGGCGACGACGGCCCCCAGGGCATCGAGGGGGCCGGTCAGTGACGATACGAGGCGCGCGAGGACGGGAAGACGGGGGAACACAGGGCGTGCGAGTGCCAGACGTACGCGTACGGGGCTCACGCGCGCGAGGTGTACGGGTCCTGGCCGCGACCGGGGCGCTGGCCGGGCTGCTCGCCGGCTGCGGCATCCGGGCCACGCAGGTGCCGACGGACTTCGGGCCGGCGCCCTCGATGGTGCCGTGCGAGCTGTCGGTGACGGACATCGCGACGCAGGCGACTCCGTCCGGTATGCCGGTCGAGGTGTTCCTGCTCTGCTCCGGGGCGCTCGTGCGGGTCAACCGCTCGGTGGAGGTCGCCGAGGGCACCGAGGAGGCCCAGCGGCGCGTCGTCGTCGCACAGGGCCTGCTGGACGCCCTGGCCGGCGACCCCAGCGACGTCGAGGACGAGGCCGGCTACAGCACCGCCGTCCCGGCCGGCCTCACGGTGACGGGCCCCACCCCCGGCGACCCCGAGGACGCTCTCCGCCTGTCCACCGCCCCCGGCTCCCTCCCCGAGTACGCCCTCGCCCAGATCGTCTGCACCTTCGCCGACTCCGCGGCCGCGGGCGACAACGGCTCGGTGGTCCTGGGCAGCACGAGCGCCGAGTCACCGCGGCGCTACGAGTGCACCCCGGAGATCCAGTCGGACCCGGGCGAGGGCAACCCGCCGTCGACGGAGATCAACGGGTCCTGAGCCGCCCGAGCGACGCCCACTGCCTGGGCAACTGCAACAGGGCCGGCGAGTGAGCCGAAGGGGCGCGCCCGCGCGCGCTCGCACTCTCGACACAGGCTCTGGCGCCCCGGAGGTGAACCGAGCCACAAAAAGACAGCGGAACCGATCGTGCCGGGGGCCGCGTCTTGGGGGGCGTGCAGCCTCAAGGTACGAACGGCGGTAGCGCCGGGATCCGTGTCCGTGCGGCGGGGGGTGTCCTCCTCGCCGCACATCTCGCGGTCGTTGCCTGGATCACGCTGCGTCCACTGGACGTCACCTGGATGAGTCCCGCGAATCTGCGGCCGTTCGCCGGGATCAGAGCGGATCTGGTCCTGGGGTGGCCGGAGGCGGCCCGCCGGATCGGTGAGGGGCTGGCGCTGCTCGCTCCGCTGGGCGTACTGCTGCCGATGGCGCACGGCAGACTGGCCGTGTCGCCGCTCGCCTCGCTGGCCCGGTCGGCCGCGGCCGGGGCGCTGCTGTCGTTGACCATCGAACTGTTGCAGACCGGGGTGCCCGGGCAGGTCGTCGACATCGACTCGATCCTGCTGAACACGGTCGGCGTTGGCCTCGCCCACCTCGCGGTGGTGCCGGTGGTCAGGTCGGCGCTGCGGCGGAGGGCCGAGACCCGGGTGCGTGCGGCCCGTCTGCGCCGGGAGGAGTTGTCTCAGGGTCGGACCCCGACGATTCCCAGGGTCGGGATGGCTCCTTAGAGTGAACGCAGAGCATCGCGGCGCTGAGTCCGCGCAT
>NZ_JBHVDX010000398.1:0-4808 GCF_042802555.1 Streptomyces sp. NPDC057474
CCAGGCCAGACCCTTCAAATGGACCAAGACTGCCGACCAGATCCTCGACCGCATCTGCCGCTACTGCTCACGCATCTCCGAACCAGATCACTAGGGCCCCGTGAGCGCCCGAGCCCCCGTCGGCGCCACGTGCAGCCGGAACCCGGCGACCTGGTGAGCGGGCCACCCCCGGGCGAACTCGGGCGGGCCGCCGCCCGGTGCGACGAGGGCGGCCACGGGGATGCGTTCGGCGGTGCGCAGGATGCCGTCCCGGGTGGTGTTGGCGTTGTTGCCGCGGGTGTGGGCGGAGGAGCAGCCCACGTAGTACGCGATGGGGATGGCGTAATCGCCGGTCAGCAGACAGGGCGGCCGTACGCCGAGGCGCCGCAGTGCGGCGGCGGTGCGGTCCCAGTCGCGATGGGAGGCGGTGGTGCGCTCGACGATGCGCTCCAGCACCGCGTACTGCACGGACAGATGCCCGACGACCCCGAGCACCACAACCGCCCCGACGACCGGCCGCCAGGCCCCGCCCGGACCTGTGACGAGACTCAGCAGCGCGTCGGCGACCGGGATCGCGAGCAGGGCGTACGCGGGCAGCAGGAAGCGCGGAGCGGCGTACCCGATCAGGAACAGATACGGAACGGCGGCCGTGGCGGCACAGACCAGCGGCACCACCGTGGATGTCGCCCGCCCGGCCCTGAGCGCGACGGCCAGCCCGATCGCGGCCAGCACCGGCAGCACGAACCACCACGCGATGACCGCCGGATGCGGCATGTCGCCGGTGCACGGACGGCACAGAGTACGCCCCACAAGACTGCGCAACTGGTCGTCGACAGCGATGTTCCAGCCCAGCCCGCCCTGGACCCGCGACGCGTCGGCCAGCCGCCGCGCCGGCCCGCCGTACTGGGCGTACGCCTCGACGACCCACGCCCCCGCCCCGGTGCCGAGCCCGACCACCATCGCCCCCAGGAGCCGCGGCCGTCGCCACTCCCGTACGCCCACCAGCAGCACGAGCATCGGAAGAGTCACCCACACGGTGTCGGTGGGCCGCATCCACGCCATCAGCGCGGTACCGGCGCCCGCACCCCACGATGCCGCCCGGTCCGCGGGATCGTTCCGCACCCGCAGAAAGCACCCCACGCAGCCGAGCGCACCGACCGCGACCCAGTAGTTGGGCATGGCCTGCGGCCCGTAGAAGAGGGTCACCCACAAGGACGCGAACAGCGCCCCCGCGACCGCGAGCACACGCACCGGGAACAGCCCCCGCCAAGCGGCCAGGGCGAAGTACAGCCCCATCCCGGACAGCACCGCGAGATACACGCGCAGCAACGCGGTGGACGACGACCACACGGCGACCGGCGCCACCAACAACGGCACCCCTCGGGCACGTGGCGCACTGAAGAACGCCGCCGGCGCATGCGGGCTGACCTGACTGACGTACACCGTCTCGTCCCAGCCGAGCCCCATCCCCGGTGGTACGAGGAGGAGTTGGGCCAGCGTGAAGGCTCCGGCCACCACGGCGACAGGGCCGAGCACCCGCGCCCCGGCCGCCGGAACGGCGACGGGCGTGACGACCGGAGCGGCGTTGGAACTGATGCGCATGATCCCATCCCGGAACTACTAACAAAAGCCTCTAAAGAGACAAAAGGATGAGACGCCGACCATGGCTCGGAAGCCACGCCGCACCGGCCGACGGCCTTCCATCACCCGCCCGGCTCAGTACGCCCGGCCCTTGCCCGGTGGCCCTCTTCCTCGCGGGGCGCACGTCTGCCTAGCGTGCGCCTCATGGATCCCCAACAGCGGCCGTCCACAGGGCCCTTCGACCGCGCCGGCCACTCCGACCGCTTCGACCACTGCCCCTGGCTGTTCGAGAAGGAGGCGACGGAGGAGCAACGAGCCGCGCAGCGGGAGCGGCAGCGGTCGCTCGGCGGCGACAGCGAGGTGGGCGAGCGTTGCTACGTGGCCGAGTCGGCGGCGGTCTTCCCCGACCTCCTACGACTCGGCGACGACTCGTACATCGCCGCCCACACCTACGTCACGGGCGACCTGACCACCGGGACGGACTGCACGCTGAACCCGTTCACCGTGGCCCGCGGCGCCGTCTCCCTGGGTACCGGCGTACGCGTCGGCGCCCACACCTCACTCCTGGGCTTCAACCACTCGATGGCCCCCGACCAGCCGATCTTCCGACAGCCCCAGTCCAGCCAGGGCATCTCCATCGGCGACGACGTCTGGATCGGCTCCCACGTGGTCGTCGTCGACGGCGTGACGATCGGCGACCACTGTGTGATCGGCGCCGGGGCGGTGGTGACGAAGGATGTGCCGGCGTGGACGGTGGCGGCGGGGAATCCCGCGCGGCGGATTCGGGACCGGCGGGAGACGGGGGGCCGGGGGCAGGCGCACCGAGAGACTGAGGGGCGCAAGGCGGGGAACCGGGTCGGCGGTGACGTCCTCGCCCGGTTCGCCGACACCGCCCGCGCTCAGGCCGCCGACATCCTCGACCGATGCTGGAACGGCGACCACTACACCGACCACCCCGGCGCCGCACCCACCGTGCGAGCCCACTGCGACGCCGTGGAAGTCGCCGACCTGCTGCTGGGTTCCGCCCCCGAGCACCTGACCCCCAGGGCACACATCGACCGCCTCACCACCCTTCAGGACCAGGAAACCGGCCTGGTACCCGAACTCGGCGAGCGACTGCCGCCCATGGACGCCGACGGCTTCACCGGCGAGGGCCCGGCCCTGTACCACGTTCTGTCCGTGGGCTACGCGCTCGACCTGCTGGGCGCACCCTTCCCCCAACCGATATACGCGGTCACCGATATGACGGCCCGTCAACTCATCGCCCGCCTGGACCGGTTGCCCTGGCAGGACGGCGCATGGACCGCCGGTGCCTGGATCGACTCCTGGGCCACAGCCGCCCATTGGAACCTTCGGCACCCCGACAGCGTCGGCCTCGCCCCCGGCACCCTCGAAGCCCTCTTCGGCTGGCTCCTCACCCGCGCCGACCCCTGGACCGGGATGTGGGGCAACCCCTCAGTCACCGCAGGCCGCCTCCAGGTGGTGAACGGCTACTACCGGCTCACGCGGGGTTCCTTCGCACAGTACGGGGTACCCGTCCCTCATCCGGAACGGGTCGTGGACGCGGTTCTGGATCACGCCCGCGACACCCGCTACTTCGGTGCGGGCCGGGAGAACGCCTGCAACGTACTGGACGTCGCCCATCCGTTGTGGCTGTGCACACGGCAGTTGGGTGGCGGAGGCGGAAGCGATGACAGCTACCGGTCGGCCGAGATCCGCAGGTGGGCCGAACAGCAACTCACCGCCGTCCTGACCCGCTGGCAGGCCGGCAGAGGGTTCGGATTCGGACCGGGTACGGCGGGGCCGGGCCCGGAGCCAGGGTTGCAAGGGACAGAGATGTGGTTGGCCATCGTCTGGCTGCTGGCCGATCTCCTGGGCCGCTCCGACCAACTGGGCTGTCGGCCCCGTGGTGTACACCGCCCCGAGCCGGCCGGCGGCGCGTGAGTCACACCACTTTCCGGAACGGCAGCATCCGTCCTGCTCCATTCGGGTGAATGTGTTTTCACCCAGGTGCGGGCATCGCGAAGGTGCGGAGCGGATGCGGAGAGCGCGATGAGGCGGGATACCCCATGACCCACTCGGTCACCACGAATTCCACCCTCATCCGGCGACCCGTGGCTCGGTGCACTACCTTTGGGCGTGAACAGCCGAGCGGCCCACGTTTACCCAATTCTTGCCACATGAAGCCAGAACGGCTGAGCAGCTACTAGGAGCGGGGCTTCCCATGCGTAATGCTGGGAGGTCCCGCGCTTCACTCCACAGCCGCTGGCACGGGAGGGCATCGGGTGCTCAAGACAGTGAAGACGCCGTCCGGCGGACGGACGATCGCCTACGAGACCTGGGGCGATCCCGACGCACACCCGGTGTTTCTGCTGCACGGAACTCCCGGAAGCCGACTCGGGCCCCGACTGCGGACCTTCGACCTCCACAAGCTCGGCGTGCGGCTCATCGCCTACGACCGACCGGGGTACGGCGGCTCCGACCGCCACCCTGACCGCAGGGTCGTCGACGCCGCCAAGGACGTCGACGCCATCGCCGACCACCTGGATCTCAAGAAGTACTCCGTGGTGGGCAGATCCGGCGGCGCACCGCACGCTCTGGCCTGCGCGGCGAAGAACATGGGCAGCCAGGTGACGAGCGTCGCCGCGTTGGTCTCACTCGCCCCGCCGGATGCCGACGACGGACTCGACTGGCGCAAGGGAATGTCCGAGTCCAATGTCTCCACCTACGACCTGCTCGATCGCCACGCTCCCGATGTGACCGAGCTGGGCGCGCTGCTGGCTCGCAACGCCGAGACCATCCGCCGCGACCCCACCGTCTTCCTCGCGTCCCTCCGTGAGGAGATGCCGAAGGTGGACCGGGTGATCGTCGAGGACGCCGGAATCCGCCAGCACCTTCTCAGGAACTACCTCTCAGCGGTGGGCGAGGCCGAGAAGGGCGAGGGCACGGCGGTCGATCCACGTGCTCCCATGGGCTGGGTGGACGACCTGGTCGCGTTCCGCTCCCGTTGGGGCTTCGACCTCACGGAGATCGACGAATCAGTGCCCGTGATGCTGTGGCACGGCGAGCGCGACATCTTCGCCCCCGTGGCCCACTTCCACTGGCTGTCCAGGAAGATTCCCAAGGTCAAGGCCGTACTCCAGCCGTCCGCGGCCCACTTCGCCGCCCTGCCGGCCCTGCCACAGGTCCTCGCCTGGGCTCGCGACATGGCCGAAGGCTGACAACTGCCGCAGTGTGCGGTCGTCGCC
>NZ_JBHVDX010000399.1:0-4805 GCF_042802555.1 Streptomyces sp. NPDC057474
CATGAAGTCCCGTACTGCCTGGGCGATCCCGTTCCCGCCCCAGGCCGTCCGCGGCCGGCAGACGGTGCGGTACGTGGACGAGCGTCTCGGCGACACGGCCGGCCGAGGTGACGGCCCTGCACGACAGCTGGGCGGACCGGGGCCGCAGGGCCCGGCTGCTCCGCGTGGAGCCGGTCGCGCACTCACCGCACCTGGACCCCCTCCTGGACGAGTACCGCGACACGCTGCGGACCATGGACCTCCGGCCCCCGCACACCCCGTTGATCTCCGACATCACGGCGACCGGTCGAGGCCGAGGCGACCGAACCGGAGTTCTGGGTAGGGGAGTTGTCCGATCCCGTGCGCTTCTCGGACGCGGTCGACCTGTTGCGCCGGGAGGGCGTGCAGACGTATCTCGAACTGGGTCCGGGCGAGGTCCTGGCGCGCATGATCGACGGGTATCCGCAGCCCGCCGAGGACGACACGGACAGGACACCGGCCGTCCTTCACCGTCGCCGGGACCGGAGGGTGCTGCCGGGCGGTTGAAAGTCGTTCCCGGTGCCCCGCGGCCCCGACGTAGGCTGAAGGTCCGCGCCCGGTCCCCACTCCCCGACCGACCTGCCGAGGAGCCTCGTGAGCACCCCTGAGACCACAGCCGAGCGGCAGCCACCCACCTGGCGGCTGCTGCTCGGTTATGTACGGCCCCATCGTTGGGCACTGCTGCTGGGCGCGTTGCTGTCCCTCGTCACCGGCGCCACCGGCCTCGCGCTGCCGCTGGTGGCCCGGGAGCTGATCGACGACCTCTCGCACGACCGGACCATCACCTGGGCGCTGGTCCTCATGTCCGTACTGGTGGTCACCAACGCGGCGGTGGGCGCGGTGGGTTCGTACGTACTGCGGCGCACCGCCGAGTCGGTGGTGCTCGGCGCGCGGCGCGCCCTGTCCTCGTATCTGCTGCGGCTGCGGATCACGGCGGTGGACCGCAGCGAGCCGGGCGACCTGATGGCGCGGATCACCTCCGACACCACCCTGCTGCGCGAGGTCACCACCGACACCCTGGTGGGCCTCGGCACCGGCGGGCTGACGCTGGTCGCGACGGTGGCGCTGATGGGACTGGTGGACCCGGTGCTGCTGGCCGTGACGCTGGGCGTGATCCTGGGCGCGGGCGTGGTGTTCGGGGTGATCGTGCCGCGCATCAACAAGGCCAGCCGGGCGGCGCAGGACGCGGTCGGCGCGATGGGCGCCTCGCTGGAGCGGATCCTCGGCGCGCTGCGCACGGTGAAGGCGTCCGGTGCCGAACACCGCGAGGAGGAGACGATCCACGCGGCGGCCGAGGAGTCGTGGCGGCAGAGCGTCCGGGCCGCCAAGTGGTCGGCCGCCGCCGGGAACACGGCCGGGCTCGCCATGCAGATCGCCTTCATCACCGTGCTGGCGGTGGGCGGCGCCCGGGTCGCGACCGGCGCGATCGACGTGGGCACGCTCGTGGCGTTCCTGCTGTACGTCTTCTATCTGATGTCGCCGATACAGCAGGTCGTGGGCGCGATCACCCAGTACCAGACCGGTGCCGCCGCGCTCTCCCGTATCCAGGAGGCGCTGCGGCTGCCCGCCGAACCCGCCTCGCGGCCCGCACCGCTGCCGTCCCCGGACGCGGCACCCGCCGCGCTCGCCTTCGACGAGGTCCGCTTCCGGTACGCCGACGATCTGCCGTACGTCCACCACGGGGTGACCTTCGAGGTCCCGGCCCGGGGCATGACGGCGTTCGTGGGCCCGTCGGGCGCGGGCAAGACCACGGTCTTCTCGCTCATCGAGCGGTTCTACGATCCCGAGGCGGGCATCGTCACGGTCGACGGCCGCGATGTCGCCGAGTGGGAACTGTCCCAACTGCGGTCCGCGATCGGTTACGTCGAGCAGGACGCGCCGGTGCTGTCCGGGACCCTGCGCGACAACCTGCTCCTTGGCAACCCGCAGGCCGACGAGGGCGACCTCACGCGGGTGCTGAAGACGACCCGGCTGGACGGTCTCATCGCCAAGCTCCCGCAGGGCCTGGAGACCCTGGTCGGCCACCGGGGCACCAAGCTGTCCGGCGGTGAGCGCCAGCGGGTCGCCATCGCCCGGGCCCTGCTGCGCCGCCCGCGTCTGCTGCTGCTCGACGAGGCGACGAGTCAGCTGGACGCGGTGAACGAGGCGGCGCTGCGCGACACGGTCGCCGATGTGGCCCGTACGACGACGGTGCTGGTCGTGGCCCACCGGCTGTCGACGGTGACGATGGCCGACCGGATCGTGGTCATGGACGCGGGCCGGGTCCGCGCGGTCGGCACCCATCGCGAACTCGTGGCCGCCGACCCGCTCTACGCGGAGTTGGCGGCCACTCAGTTCCTCGCGACGGCCGGTTAGCCGGCCCGGGGCGTCAGAAGGATCAGAAGGGGAAGTGCGCCTGCTGGGTGGCGATGGTCACCCAGCGGGTGTTGGAGAACGCCTCGATGCCCCAGCGGCCGCCGAAGCGCCCGTAGCCGGAGGCCTTCACGCCGCCGAAGGGGGCCATCGGCTCGTCGGCCACCGACTGGTCGTTGATGTGCACGATGCCGGTGCGGATGCGGCGGGCGACGGCGAGTCCGTGGGTGGCGTTCTCGGTGATGATGCCGCAGCTCAGGCCGTTGTCGGTGTCGTTGGCGACGGCCACGGCCGCGTCGTCGGCGGCGAACGTCTCCAGCACGCAGAGCGGTCCGAAGGACTCCTGGTAGTAGAGGTCGGCGTCCTTGGGGACGTCGGTCAGCACGGTCGCCGGGTGCACCGCGCCCTCCGGCTGTCCGCCCCCGGTGAGCACCGTGGCGCCCTTGGCGACGGCGTCCTTCACCAGCGCCGCGATCCGCTGGGCGGCGGAGGCGCTGACCAGCGGGCCGACCACCGTGTGCGGGTGGTTCGGGTCACCGGCCCGGAGGGTGGCGACCTTGGCGGTGAACTTCTGCGCGAACTCCTCGGCCAGCGACTCGTGGACGAGGATCCGGTCGCCGGACATGCAGATCTGCCCGGCGTTCATGAAGACGCTGAAGGTGACGGCGTCGACCGCGTAGTCCACGTCCGCGTCGTCGAGCACGATGACGGCGTTCTTGCCGCCCAACTCCAGTACGGCGGGCTTGAGATGGCGGGCCGCCAGCTCACCGATGATCCGGCCGACGCCGGTGGAGCCGGTGAAGTTCACCGCGCGCACCCGCTCGTCGGAGATCAGCGCCTCGGCGATCTCCGCCGCGTCCTCGGGTGCGTTGGTGACCACGTTCAGCACGCCGTCGGGCAGCCCCGCCTCCCGGAACACGTCCGCGACGAACAGCCCGCAGGCGATGGGCGCGTCCTCGCTGGGCTTGACGACGACGGTGTTGCCGGCGGCCAGCGGCGCCGCCACGGCCCGTACGCCGAGGATGACCGGCGCGTTCCACGGCGCGAACGCGGCGACCACGCCCAGCGGTTCACGCACCGCGAGGCTCAGCGCGCCCTCCTTCTGGGTGCCGAGGACCTCACCGCGCGGAGCGGTGATCGCGGAGGCCGCCTCGCGCAGGATGTTCGCTGCGAGCGCCACGTTGAAGTACGCCCACGGCCGGGTGCCGCCCGCCTCCCGGGCCATGATGTCGGCGACCTGGTCGCCCCGGCCCTCCAGCAGTTCGGCTGCCTTGAAGAAGATCGCCCGCCGGGCGAAGGGGGTGAGCGCGGCCCACTCCTCGAACGCGGCGTCGGCGGCGTCGACGGCCCGCCGGACGTCCTCCGGACCGGCCGCCGCGACCGTCGCGTACACCTCCCCCGTGTACGGGTCGAGGTCCTCGGCGGTGCGGCCGGACGTGGCGGGCACGTCCTTGCCGCCGATCAACAGGTCACGGGTCATGGCCATGGCGCGGCTTCCTCGGGGTACGTATCGACGACGGTACGTGATCGAGCATGATCGCTCGTGAGCGTTCGTAGTGTGAAATTCAATTACTTTACTGTTCCGTGATGTTCTGCCCGGGCCCCGGGAATGTCAAGAGCCCCACCGCGGTGTCCGCGCGGCGGGGCTCCCGGTCGGGTCGGTGACCTGGTGCAGTTCGTTCAGCCGGTTCGGCTCGTGGACCTGGTTGAGGCTCTTGAGCTGCTGCGAGGGACGCGGAAGGCTCTCCTTCTGCTCCTCGGGGAGGTCGCTGACGGCGAGCGAGTCCAGCACGGTCATCGGGCTGAACGTGGTCACGTCCGCGGTGGCGTCCGCGTTCACCATCGGTGCGGCCAGGCCCGTGAGGCGCAGGCCTCCCGCTGCGCTTGCCGGGTCCGGCGCGGCGGAGGAGCCTCGAAGGAGAGGCCTTTCGCGGCCCGCTCCCCCATGCCGGGCCACGGCCTTCGAAGGAGGTCACCCATGGGCACCTCGACGAGCCCCGCCTTCGACGTCGAAGCGCTGCGCCGGGGCACGGAGGAAGCGAACGCGGCGACACTGCTGTCGCTCTACGCGGACGACGCCCAGCTGCGCGTCGTGGACCGCAACACCCAGCCGAGCCACCCCAAGGTGATGCACGGCCGTTCCGAGATCGGCGCGATGTTCGACGACGTCTTCAGCCGGGAGATGACCCACAAGGTCGAGCAGTGCGTCGTCCAGGGCGACCAGGTCGCCTTCACCGAGTCCTGCGAGTACCCCGACGGGGTACGGGTCCTGGCGAGCTCGATGATCTCCGTGCGCGACGGCAAGATCATCGACCACACCATGATCCAGGCCTGGGACGATTGAAGTGCTCTCCCGGCTGAAGCCGGGAGATTCCTGCTTACCTTGCGGCAGCGGGCTTGACGCGTTTCGCGCGCCTGGCGACTGCCCTCCCGGC
>NZ_JBHVDX010000400.1:0-4795 GCF_042802555.1 Streptomyces sp. NPDC057474
GCGCTGTACCGGACATGAGTGACTACCGCGTCGAACACGACTCCATGGGCGAGGTCCGAGTGCCGGCGGACGCCAAGTGGCGGGCCCAGACACAGCGGGCGGTCGAGAACTTCCCGATCTCGGGGCAGCACATCGAGCGCGCTCACATCGAGGCCCTGGCCAGGATCAAGAGCGCCGCCGCGACGGTCAACGCCGAACTGGGCGTGCTCGACAAGGACATCGCCGAGGCGATCCGGGAGGCTGCCGCGGAAGTGGCCGAGGGGCGCTGGGACGAGCACTTCCCGGTGGACGTGTTCCAGACCGGGTCCGGGACCTCGTCGAACATGAACACCAACGAGGTCATCGCCACGCTGGCGAGCGAGCGGCTCGGCCGGGACGTACATCCGAACGACCATGTCAACGCCTCCCAGTCGTCCAACGACGTCTTCCCCTCGTCCATCCACATCGCCGCCACCGCCGCCGTGACGCGTGATCTGATCCCTGCCCTGGAGCATCTGGCCTCGGCGCTGGAGCGGAAGGCGGAGGAGTTCGCGGACGTCGTGAAGTCCGGTCGTACGCATCTCATGGACGCCACACCGGTCACTCTCGGCCAGGAGTTCGGCGGGTACGCGGCCCAGGTGCGGTACGGCATCGAGCGGCTGGAGGCCTCGCTCCCCCGGCTCGCCGAACTCCCCCTGGGCGGTACGGCCGTGGGGACCGGCATCAACACGCCGCCCGGGTTCTCCGCCGCCGTCATCGCGGAGGTCGCGCGGACCACCGCTCTGCCGCTCACCGAGGCCCGGAACCACTTCGAGGCGCAGGGCGCGCGGGACGGGATCGTCGAGACGTCCGGGCAGCTCCGTACGATCGCCGTGTCCCTCACCAAGATCGCCAACGATCTGCGGTGGATGGCGTCGGGGCCGAGGACCGGTCTCGCGGAGATCTCGCTCCCGGACCTCCAGCCCGGGTCCTCGATCATGCCCGGCAAGGTCAACCCGGTGATCCCGGAGGCCGTGCTCATGGTCGCCGCGCAGGTCACCGGTAACGACGTCACGGTCACCACGGCGGGCGCGTCCGGCAACTTCGAGCTCAACGTCATGCTGCCCGTCATCGCCAAGAACGTCCTGGAGTCCGTCCGGCTGCTCGCCAACGTCTCCCGGCTGCTCGCCGACCGTACGGTGGACGGGATCGTCGCCCACCGGGAACGGGCCCGTGAGTACGCCGAGTCCTCGCCGTCCGTGGTCACCCCGCTCAACAAGTACATCGGGTACGAGGAGGCCGCGAAGGTCGCCAAGAAGGCGCTGGCGGAGCGGAAGACGATCCGGGAGGTCGTCCTGGAGAGCGGGTACGTGGAGCGCGGCGACCTCACCCTGGAGCAGCTCGACGAGGCACTGGATGTCCTGCGGATGACACGGCCGTGACCGCACGGCGAGTTTCAGCCGTCTCAGGTGTCACACGGGTAACCGATTCCCGCCAAGGCGTGAACCGTGAGCGGTACCGCAGCGTCATATGCGCATGACACCTAATATCTGCGCATGGGAGACGACGGAGTGGTGAGACGAGTGGAAGCGGGCGAATCGACGGCGTTCTGGGAGCCGGGGAGTCAGATCCTGTGGCGCTACCGGGAGAACGGCGGCGAACGCTTCCATATCGCGCGCCCCGTCACGGTCGTTCGCGACGACGAGGATCTGCTGGCCGTGTGGATGGCGCCCGGTACCGAGTGTGTACGGCCCGTACTGGCGGACGGCACCTCGCTGAACTCCGAACCGCTCACGTCCCGGTACAAGAAGCCGCGCAGCGTGCGGCTCGGCCGGTGGTCCGGCACCGGGGTGCTGAAGCTGGCGCGGCCGGGCGAGCCGTGGTCGGTGTGGCTGTTCTGGGAGCAGGGTTGGCGTTTCAAGAACTGGTACGTCAATCTGGAGACGCCGCTGGCCCGTTGGGACGGCGGTGTGGACTCCGAGGACCATTTCCTGGACATCTGCGTGTATCCGGACCAGTCGTGGAACTGGCTCGACGAGGACGAGTTCGCTCAGGCTCAGCAGGACGGCCTGATGGACGCTCACGCGGCCGAGCGGGTCCGGGAGGCGGGTCGTTCCGCGGTGGAGGCGATCCGCGCGTGGGGGCCACCGTTCTCGGACGGCTGGCAGCACTGGCGCCCGAATCCGGCGTGGGGAGTACCGTCTCTCCCGGACGACTGGGACCGTACGCCCGCGCACTTGTCCTCATGAGACCCTTGATGCGCCCCCGGTCCGCAACCGTAGGATCGTCCTCCGCAAGAGTTCACTGGGGCAACTCCCGCAGTTCGGGCAGGGCTTGACCGTACGTCACCGAGGGGCGGCAAGACGTGATCAAGGGGTACGAGGGTTACACCGGGACGAGCCGGAGACGGCCTGACGGATGGGCAGTACTGTCGTTCGACGAGCCCACCGGTACCGTGTGTGGCACAGGAACTGCCTCTGACCACGCGGGAATTCCGTTCCCAGGACACGTATTCGGGGTATCGGCCTTTCTGCGGGACGAAGTATCGGGATTGCGGGACGCACTGCGCGCACAACGCGCAGTCCCGGACGGATGGATTCGACACGCGTGACGGAGCACCCCACCTCCCACGAGCGCCCTCAGAGCGGCGCCGGCCCCACGGATCCCCGCGGGGCGCTCCTGCGTACCCAGGAGCCGATGCGAACCGCGCCCGCCGCGGCCTTACCCGCTCAGGCACGCATGGGTGACGCGCCGGCCGAGCCGGGCACCGCGGCCTCGTGCGCGAAGAGCGGACAGGCCCCCTCGGAGCACGCCCAGCCGGCGCTCTCCGAGCACTCCCAGCCCGCGGCCACCGAGCCCGACCCGCACCGCCCGCGGCCCGCGCCGGAAAGCATCCCGGCGCAGCCCGACGGTGAGCCGGACCGGTCCGGCGGGGCCGGTGGCGGCCTGGAGCGGCGCAGCGGGCAGGGAGTGGCGCCGGGCGCCCCCATGCCCATGCGACGGGACGGCGACCGGCTGCGCTTCGTGGGCGCCGCGACCCGTCGGATCGCCCGGGGCATAGACCTGGACGAGATCGTGATGGGTCTGTGCCGGGCCACCGTGCCGACGTTCTCGGACGCGATCCTCGTGTATCTGCGCGAGCCGCTGCCGGTCGGCGACGAGCGGCCCACCGGGCCCATGGTGCTGCGGCTGCGCCGCACCGACCGGATCCCCGAGGAGCGGGACACCGAGGGCGGCTTCATGCCCGCACTCCAGCCCGAGCAGCCGGTCGATCTGGCGGTCGTCACCGCCGAGCAGTGCGAGGTGCGGCCCGGCGGGGCGCTCGCCGAGGTGCTGCGGGGCGTGCGGCCGGTCTTCGCGGACGCGCCCGCCGCGCACGACGCGCTGCCCGAACTGCTCGGCCCGGACGCCGAACTGACCGTGCCGACCGGCCAGCGGGCGATCCTCGCCCCGCTGCGCGGCCGGCGCCGGGTGATCGGCGCGGCGGTCTTCCTGCGCCGCCCGGAGCGGATGGCGTTCGAGCAGGACGATCTGCTGGTCGCCGCCCAGCTCGCCACGCACAGCGCGCTCGGCATCGACAAGGCGGTGCTGTACGGCCGTGAGGCGTACATCGCCGACGAACTGCAGCGCACGATGCTGCCGGAGGCGCTGCCGCGCTGCACCGGCGTACGGCTCGCGCACCGGTATCTGCCGGCCGCCGAGACGGCGCGGGTCGGCGGCGACTGGTACGACGCGATTCCCCTGCCGGGGAGCCGGGTCGCGCTGGTGGTGGGTGATGTGATGGGTCATTCGATGACCTCTGCCGCGATCATGGGGCAGCTGCGGACCACCGCGCAGACGTTGGCGGGCCTGGATCTTCCGCCGCAGGAAGTGCTGCACCATCTCGACGAGCAGGCGCAGCGGCTGGGTACGGACCGGATGGCCACGTGCCTGTACGCCGTGTACGACCCGGTCTCGCATCGGATCACCATCGCCAACGCCGGGCATCCGCCGCCGGTGCTGCTGCATCTCGGCGGACGTGCCGAGGTGCTGCGGGTACCGCCGGGTGCGCCGATCGGTGTGGGCGGCGTGGACTTCGAGGCGGTCGAGCTGGACGCGCCGGCCGGTGGCACGTTGTTGCTGTACACCGACGGGCTCGTGGAGTCCCGGCTCAGGGATGTGTGGACCGGGATAGAGCAGTTGCGGGAGAAGCTGGCCGCGACCGCGCAGTTGACCGGGCCGGATCATCCGCCGCCGCTGGAAGCGCTGTGCGACGAGGTGCTCGACATGCTCGGCCCGGGCGACCGGGACGACGACATCGCGCTGCTTGCCGCGCGGTTCGATGGGATCGCTCCCAGCGATGTCGCGTACTGGTTCCTGGAGCCGGAGGAGATGGCTCCGGGGCGGGCGCGTCGGCTGGCTCGGCATGCGTTGTCCCGCTGGGGGCTCGAGGAGTTGACCGACTCCGTCGAGCTGCTCATCAGTGAGGTCGTGACGAACGCGGTGCGGTATGCGACTCGGCCGGTCACGTTGAGGTTGCTGCGGACGGATGTGCTGCGGTGCGAGGTGACCGATGACGTGCCTCAGCTGCCTCGGCTTCGGCAGGCTCGGGCGACGGACGAGGGGGGCCGTGGGCTCTACCTGGTCAATCGGCTGGCCAAGCGGTGGGGGGCTACTCGGTTGAGTGCGGGGAAGGTTGTCTGGTTCGAGCTGAATCAGGCGTGACCGCTCTGCTGGGTTGAGCCGCTCGGAGCTCGGGGCCGACTGCGGGCTGCGGGCTGCGGGTTCGTCGTGGCTGGTCGCGCCCACGCGGCGGAGCCGCACATGTCACAGCCCCGCGCCCCTTGAAGGCAAAAGC
>NZ_JBHVDX010000401.1:0-4786 GCF_042802555.1 Streptomyces sp. NPDC057474
GTTGTCGAGCCCGGCGAGCTCGATGACACGGGCGTCGCCCTTGTCATCGAGCTGCTCGCCGATGTAGTGCCCGGCGCTGAGCCCCATGCCGTAGTTGTCGCCGCCGATCCAGCAGCGGTACGCCTGCGGGGAGTTGAAGATCCGGTCGAGGTTGACGACGGGGATGCCGGCGCGCATCGCCTTGAGGCCGACCTGGGTGAGCGCCTTGCCGTCGGCGGGCAGCACGACCAGGACGTCGACCTTCTTGTTGATGAGGGTCTCGATCTGGCCGATCTGCTGGGCGGTGTCGTTGGAGCCCTCGGTGATCTCCAGCGTGACGTCCTCGTACCGCTCGGCGCGGCTCTTGGCGTTCTGGTTGATCGCGTTGAGCCAGCCGTGGTCGGCCTGCGGTCCGGCGAAGCCGATGGTGACCGCCTTGCCGGGCTTGTCGTCGGCGGCCGGCTGTTCGTTGGCGGCCGGGTCGTCCCCTGTTTCGTTGGGTTCGTTGCTGGTGCAACCGACGAGGAGGGCGCCGGCCGAGACGGCGGCGGTCCCGAAGAGCAGTCCTCTGCGGCTGGTGAACTCTGGCATGGCGGTGGACCTTTCCCGTGCATCGGCTCTTCGGTGTCTCAGGTCGTGCTTGCCGTACGTCGCTGGACCAGGACCGCGGCGACGATGATCGCGCCCTTGGCGATCTGCTGGACGTCGCTCTGCAGGTTGTTGAGCGCGAAGATGTTGGTGATCATGGTGAAGATCAGGACGCCGAGGACGGAGCCGGTGATGGTGCCCCGGCCGCCGGTGAGCAGGGTGCCGCCGATGATCGCGGCGGCGATGGCGTCGAGTTCGTAGAGGTTGCCGTTGGTGTTCTGGCCCGAACCGGACAACACGATCAGCAGGAACGCGGCGATGCCGCAGCACAGCCCGGAGAGCAGGTACAGGTACAGCCGCTGCCGCCGCACGTCGATGCCGGCGAGCCGGGCCGCTTCCGCGTTGCCGCCGACCGCGACCGTGCGCCGGCCGAAGGTGGTGCGGTTCAGCAGCAGCCAGCCGATGATCGTCACGACCGCGAAGACCAGGACAAGCGGCGGTATGCCGAGGACGTACGCGTCGCGCTCGCCGAGGTTCAGGATGGCGTCGACGCCGACGACCTGGGTGCTGCCGTCGGTGATCTGGAGGGCGAGGCCGCGGGCCGAGGCGAGCATCGCGAGGGTGGCGATGAAGGGGACCACGCCGCCGTACGCGATGAGCAGCCCGTTCACCAGGCCGCAGCCGACGCCGACGATCACCGCCGTGAAGAGGATGCCGGCGAAGCCGTACTCCTGGGTGGCCACGGTCGTCGCCCAGACGGACGCCAGGGCGACGATCGCGCCCACGGACAGGTCGATGCCGCCGGAGGTGATGACGAAGGTCATGCCGACGGTGACGACACCGATCACCGAGGCCTGGGTGAGGACGAGTTGGAGATTGCGGGTGTCGAGGAACTCATCGGGTCTGGTGACGCCGCCGATGACGATCAGCACGGCGAGGACGCCGAGGAGCGACAGGGTGCGGACGTCGGCGCGGAACACGAGGGCACGCCAGGCCGGCGGCTCGCTGACGGGTGTCACTTTGTCGGCACTGCCCCGGGGCGGGGACACGGGCTGGGTCATGACGCCGGGCTCCCTTCAACGGTCACGGGGCTTCCTTCCATCACAAGGTCGAGGACGCGGTGTTCGTCGAGTTCACGGGCGGGCGCGGTGTGTACGACCCGGCCCTCGCGCAGGACGAGCACCCGGTCGGCGAGGCCGAGGACTTCGGGCACCTCGCTGGAGACGAGCAGCACGGCGAGCCCCTCGTCGGCGAGCCGGCGGACCACCGCGTACAGCTCGGCGCGGGCGCCCACGTCGACGCCCCGCGTCGGCTCGTCGAGCAGCAGGACCCGGCAGCCGCGCAGCAGCCAGCGGGCGAGCACCGCCTTCTGCTGGTTGCCTCCGGAGAGGGTGCGGACCGGTACGTCCGGGTTGTCGGGGCGCAGGGACAGCTCGCGGGTCGCGGCCCGCGCGGCGCGGTGTTCGGCGCCCCGGTCGATCCAGCCGACACGTGCGAAGCGGGACATCGACGACACGGAGACGTTTCTGGTGACGGACTCCAGCATCAGCAGCGCCTGCGCCTTGCGCTCCTCGGGGGCGAGCCCGAGCCCGGCCCGTACGGCGGCCCGTACGCTGCCGAGCCTCAACCGCCGCCCGTCGACACTTACTTGACCGGACGTCGGCTTTCGGGCCCCGTAGATCGTCTCCAGGATCTCCGACCGTCCCGAGCCGACGAGTCCGGCGAGGCCCACGATCTCGCCGGGCCGTACCTCCAGGTCGAACGGGTCGAACTCACCGGCACGTGCCAGCCCCCGCACCTCCAGCACGGGCGTACCTGCCGTCGGCGGCGCGGGCGGCCGATCGGGGAAGACGTACTCGACGTTCCGCCCGGTCATCAGCGCCACGACCTCGCGCGTCGGCGTGGTCTTCGCGGGCAGCCCGCCCGCCACGGCCCGCCCGTCCTTCAGTACGGTCACCCGGTCGCCGATTCGCCGGATCTCCTCCAGGCGGTGCGAGATGTAGACGACGGCCACCCCGGCCGCGGTCAGGTCCCCCACGATCCTGAACAGGTTGTCGACCTCGTCCGGGTCGAGCGCGGCCGACGGCTCGTCCATCACGATCAGCCGTACGTCGTGGGAGAGCGCCCGCGCCATGGAGACGATCTGCTGCTGGGCGGCGGGCAACTCACCGACCAGCCGCGCCGGATCGACCTCCGGGTGACCAAGCCGTTTGAGCAGAGCGGCAGTTGACGCCCGCGCCGCCTTTCCCCGTACGACGAAGCCGGCGGCCGTGGGCTCATGGCCGAGGTGGACGTTCTCGGCCACCGACAGGCCCTCGACCAGGTCGAGTTCCTGGTAGATGGTGGCGATGCCGAGGCGCATGGCGGCGATCGGCGACTTCAGGGTGACGGGTTCGCCCCGCCAGGTGATCGTGCCGTCGTCGGGCTGGTGGGCGCCGGCCAGGACCTTGATCAGGGTGGACTTCCCGGCGCCGTTCTGGCCGAGCAGGCAGTGGACCTCTCCGGCCTGGACGTCGAGGTCGACGCCGTCGAGGGCCCGGACTCCGGGGAACGACTTGGTGATGCCGGACATGGTGAGCAGCGGTAATTCTGGTGCCATGAGTTCCCCTTGGCGGGCGTGCGGGCCGGTTTCAGGGTGAATCCGCTTGCTGGGCAGGCGCGTTCGGGCAGGGCGGAGCAGGGCGCTGTTCGTCATGGTGCAGGTGCGGCTCTGTGCCGGTCCGCCGTACGGACGACCTTGCCTGTGTCGTGCGGACGACCTTGCCGGTCTTCGGTACTGACGAACGGAGTGGTTACGCGGGTGAGAACAGGTGGTCGCTGATGAGGCGGGCCGCGCCGATGACTCCGGCGGTTGGCCCCAACTCCCCCAGCACGATGGGCAGGTTGTTGGTCGCGAGGGGCAGTGACTGGCGGTAGACCTGGGTGCGGATGGCGGCGAGCAGGGTGTGGCCGAGGCCGGTCACCCCGCCGCCGATCACCACCAGGCCGGGGTTGAAGAAGCTGACGAGTCCGGCGATGACCTGGCCGGTGCGGTTGCCGCCCTCGCGTATCAGGTCGAGCGCGGTGGCGTCGCCGGCGGCGGCCGCGGCGGCCACGTCGACGGCGGTCAGAGTGCCGTTGGTCTCCAGCCGGGAGGCGAGTTCCGCCGAAAGCCCCTGCTGGGCGGCGTCCTTGGCGTCGCGGGCGAGCGCGGCGCCGCTGAAGTGGGCCTCCAGGCAGCCCCGGTTGCCGCAGGCGCAGGGGCGGCCGTCCGGTACGGCGAGGATGTGCCCGATGTCGCCGGCGCTGCCCGTCGTACCGCGGTGGACCTCGCCGCCGACGATGATGCCGCAGCCGATGCCGGTGCCTATCTTGACGCAGAGGAAGTCGCCCACGGAACGGGCGACGCCCGCGTGCTGCTCCCCCATCGCCATCAGGTTCACGTCGTTGTCGACCATGACGGGGCAGCCGAGTTCCTGGCTGAGCGCCTCGCGCACCGGGAACCCGTCCCAGCCCGGCATGATCGGCGGGGCGACGGGGACGCCCTCGGGGAAGCGGACCGGTCCGGGGACGCCGATACCGGCGCCGTCGAACCCTTCCGCGAGTCCGGAGGCCTTCAACTTGGCGCCCATGGACAGGACTTGCTCGAAGACGGCGACCGGGCCGTCCCGCACGTCCATGGGCTGGTTGATGTGGCCGAGGATCTCCAACTCCGCATTGGTGACGGCCACATCGATCGAGGTAGCGCCGATGTCGACGCCGAGAAAACGGAGTTGGGGGGCGAGCCGGATGTTGTGCGACCGGCGGCCACCGCGCGAGGCGGCGAGCCCGTCGGCCACGACCAGTCCCGTCTCCAGCAGCCGGTCCACCTCCACGGCCAGCTTCGACCGCGACAGATCGACGCGATCTCCCAGCTGAGCACGGGAGTTGGGACCACCGTCCCGCAACAGGCGCAACAGGCGGGCCTGATGCGCGTTCGCGGGTCGAGCCGTCATACGTCTCACAAGCCCCTCCCCGCCTCAAACGGCCGCTACGTCCGTCGCGTTCCGGCCACATCCCATGACCGACCTTTCGCAGGGGAACGTAGCAGCGGCTACCGGGACTGGGAAGAAGTTGAGCAGGAATTGCCACCAACTTTCTCCACTCAGAGGACAAAGAGCGATCTACGGCAGGCGAGGGCGGCGACTTCCGGGACACCCCCGGCACCGAACAGACGGAAGCGGCGGCCGTCTCCAGGACC
>NZ_JBHVDX010000402.1:0-4738 GCF_042802555.1 Streptomyces sp. NPDC057474
GTTCCCCGCGCCCCTCAAAAAGCAGGGGCTGCGCCCCGTGCTTTTTGCTTTCAGGGGCGCAGGGAACTGCGCGACCAGCCCCCAAGCACACCCGCACCCGCACCCGCACCCGAGAACGCACCCGAGAACGCACCCGCACCCGAGAACGCACCCCAGACGTGGCCTCTACGGAACCTTCACCCACTGCGCCTTACTGGGCGTCCCCGCGTCATCCGTCACGAACAGCATGTACCACCCCGACTGCACCAGATTCCGGTTCTTCGGCACAGTCACCGTGATCTCAGCACCGTCCGCCTTGAAGTCCACCTCGATCGACTTCTGATCCACATCCGTCACATGCGTCGACGCACTAGGCCGGATCAGCCGCGCCGACTTGATGGATGACGCGTGCTGCGTACCGAACGTCGCCTTCCCACCCCGCGCAACCGTCTTCGGCCCACCCGTCAACGTCGGCTGCGCGTCCTGGAACAGATACGGCGGCGTATAGATCTCGATCCGCTGCTCGAACTCCCCCGGCTTGGTGTTGGCCTTGTCGGAGTAGAGGGAGTCCGATCCGAAGAAGACGACCCGCCCGTCCGGCAGCAGGATCGACCCGGAGTGGTAGTTCCGGCCGACCAGCGGGTCGGCCACCCGCCGCAGCTCGCCCGTCTTCGCGTCGTACAGCCGCGCCTCCAGGATGTTGGAGTCGCCGCGCCCGCGATAGTCCTCCGAGCCGCCGGAGATGAGGACCGTGTCGTCGGGCAGGATCGAGGCCTGCGGATACCGCGTGCCCTTCGCCATCTCCGGCCCGTCCACGAATCGCGGCTCGTCGGCCAGCAGATCGATCAGCCGGGTCTTCTTGCTGGACCGCTCCGACTCACCGACCCCGCCCCCGCCGATGACCATGTACTTCTCGTCCTGCGCCGGAGGCAACAGCACGGTCCCGGCGGTTTCGAGCAGCTTGCCGTCGCTCATGCCGGGGACCTTGGTGAACTTGTTGGTCTTGAGGTCCCACACACCGGGGTCACGCCCGATGTCGTCCGGCCCGTACCCCGCGTTCGCGCCCGAGTAGAACAGCTTGCCGTTCTGCATCAGGGAGATGGCCGGGTACGTCGGGAACTGCTGCTCGTCCTTCGTGTACGTCCACTTCCTGGTCTCGGGGTCGTAGATCTCGTTCTTGCCCGGGACCAGCTGACCGATCTCGTCGAGACCGGAGAGGCTGAGGACCGTACCGTCGGTGAGGGTGGTCAGCGTCGGGTACCAGCGCGCCTCGTTCATCGGGTCGACCTTGATGTACTTCTCGGCGACCGGGTCGAACTCGTAGGCGTCCTTGATCCCTTGGAAGTCCTTCTTGTCGAGGGCGAGCTTCTGCGCGATGCCGTACGTGTTCCGCGCGTCCTCACCCTTCAGGCCCGCGACCCGGTAGTTGTCCTCCGTCCCCGTCTCGTACTTCTTGCCGCGCTTCTCGGCCTCGACATAGGCGCGCGCGATCCCCGGCTTGTTGCCGGTGAACTTCCCGGTGTCCGGATCGAAGGTCTTGACGGCCTTCTTGATGTCGACGGTGTCCTTGAGGACGAACGTCCTGCCGTTCGCCTTGCCGACGAACTTGGTGCCCGCCTTGATCTTCATCCCCTTGTCGGGGTTCTCGTTGTGGATGATCATCAGGCCGCCGGCCTTGGTGACATCACCCTTCAGCTTCTCGTAGCGTTTGGTGCCGCCCGCGATCAGCAGATTGCCGTTGGACAGCTGGGTGTGCCCCGTGCAGAACAGGTCGGCCGGGGTCGGTACGCGCTTGATCGTCTGCTTGACCGGGTCCCAGACGCGGGTGTCGAACTTCTTCTTGTCGAAGTTGTCGGCGTCGTTGCCCGAACCCGCGATCAACAGGATCTTGCCGGTGTGCAGGAGCGCGGCATGGATCGTGTTCTGCCGGTACTCCTCCGGGAACTCCACGACCTTCCAGTGCCCGTTGGCGGCCTTGTACTCGGGTCTGTTGATCTTGTAGTCGTGGTACTTCTCGGTACTGAAGCGATACACCCACGGCCCGTTCATCCCGGCGAGCGCGAGGACCACCGCCGCGCCGATCGCGAGGCGACGGGCGCGGCGGCGGCCTGCACGGTCCTTCATTCCTTACGTCCCCCAAGTCCGCCCAGGGCGATCTGCATGGTCTGGTCGCTACCCCCGCTGCCCGACCCGGACGCCGCCCAGCTCGGCTTGTGCTGGGGAGCGTGAGGTGCGTGTGGGGCGTGCGGTGCGAGTGGCGGCCCGAATGGCGCGGGAGCCGCCTCTGGCGGCGCCACCATGGAACCCTGCAGTTCGGCCGCGGCGGCGGCCTTCTTCCTGTCCTGCCGCAGCATGTAGCGCCAGGCGAAGATGGGGAGCGCGGTGATCATCATGGCGAAGATGGCCCAGATGATCATCGCGGGATGCGAGTTGCCGAAGACGAAACCGGCGGCGATCGAGGCCCCGAAGATGACGATGAAGTACCAGTGGTACCGGAAGGTGCCGAACCACCTGTCGGGGCTCGCCGAGTCTCCCTTGGGCGTGACCACGAACTTGCTCTTGCGGCGCAGGGCCGAGTCGATCAGCGCCTTCGCGTAGAGCGGCGCGGACAGCGCGGACATCACCATGCCGGCCACACCGCCGGAGCCCTCCGGCTCGTGCGGGGAGACGTTGTGCCGACGGTTCCAGACGTACAGGCCTATCTGGAGCGCCGAGGCGTTCCCGTAGAGCATCAGCCACACGGTCGGATCGATGTTCACACCCGAGGCGCCCAGGCCCAGGAACAGGGCGCAACTCAGCGCCGCCAGAATCCAGTTGAGGGCGGACATCGGGTAGAAGATGATCATCATCGTGTAGTTGAAGAGCTTGCTCGGCGGCAGCGAGTACCAGCCCTTCCAGTACTGCTTGAGGATCGTCTCGTACGTCCCGCGCGACCAGCGCATCTGCTGGGTGAAGAAGTCCGTCCAGGCGCTGGGCCCCTCACCCACCGCGAGCACGTCCGGCGTGTACACCGAGCGCCACTTCTTGCCCGTCGCCGGGTTCTTGTGGCGGTGGATCTCGAAGCCGGTCGCCATGTCCTCGGTGATCGAGTCGTACAGACCGCCGATCTGCTTGAGCGCCTTGATCCGTACGGCGTTGGAGGTGCCGACGAACATGGGGGAGCCGTACTTGTTGCCGGCGCGCTGGATCAGCGCGTGGAACAGGAACTGCTGGGACTCGGCGGCCTTGGTGACGAAGTTGTCGTAATTGCCGTACACCTGGGGGCCGATGACGAAGCCGATGTTCGGGTCGCGGAAGAAACCGAGCATCCGCTCCAGGTAGTTGGGCAGCGGGATGTGGTCGGTGTCGACCGAGGCGAAGAAGTCGTAGTCGTCGCCGTGCGCGTCAAGCCAGGCGTTGTAGTTGCCGTGCTTGGTCTTGGCGCGGTGCGGGCCCTTGGGCTGGTTCCACTTCGCGATCCCCTTGCGGGAGAAGTGGCGCACGCCCAGGCGCGCGCAGACCGCCTTCACATCCGCGTCGTCGCCCTCGTCGAGCAGCCACACGTGCAGAAGCCCGCGGTGACGGAGCTTGACCGCGGCCTCCAGGGTCTTCGTCACCATCTCCAGCGGCTCCTTGCCGGGCACGAAGGAGGTGAGGAAGGCGACTCTGGTGCCGGTCTCGGGCACCACCGGAATCGGGTCGCGGGCGACCAGGGTGGCGTGCGCGTTCGACAGCACGTTCATGCAGCGGAAGAACTCGATCAGGCCGATCGAGACCAGCATGACCATGTCGAGGGCCGGCAGGAACTCGTACTCGACGTAGTCGCGCTTGGTCCAGTGCTCCTGCTGCAGCAGCCAGGCGAGCAGGACCAGGGAGAGCAGTGGTGCGGCCGCCAGCATCAGGGCGACCCGCAGGCGGTGCGGTTCCTGGGAGATCAGCGAGCGGTACTGCACCGTGTAGGGCTTGGTCGGATCGGGCTGGGTCAGGGGCCCGGCGAGTCGGCTGTAGTGCTCGTAGTCGTATCTGGGAAGGGTCTTCTTGAGCCTGCGAAAGGCTCCGGTCCGTTGCGACGGCACCTTGAGCTGGGTCGTCTCGGACGGGTCGTGGTTATGCCGGGCGCCCGTCGGCGTCGACGTCATGAGTTATTCCCCCCGCACACACTCGATCGAGCGTGTGTTCGTCGGTATTCCGTCCGATTAGGTCCCCCTCGACCGTTACGGACGCATCAGTGGGTCATCGTCACCATGTGATCTACACCATGGAGACACGGGACGACGGCCATCCGGTTGCATTGATGCCCCCTCGGCATCTTTTGTGAGTGCGTGCATCGCGTGCGTCGGCGAGGGCCCAAGATCCCCATCCCAGGGCGCAAACCGCCCATGGCCCCCCAACTGCCATGTATCCGCAGTCTCTTACGGCCCAGGGTTCTACGGTGTGAAGCTTGATCGCAAGATGCGAAACGCGGTGTTTACCGGTCATACACGGTTATTGGGGCATCGATGGAGGGTCTGTGGGGAGTGGGAGGGGAGCGAGGGGGGAGTGTGCGGGGTGACGTGCACATGCGGAGAGGTCCCTCGCGATTCACTCTCGCGCGGGACCTCTCCGGTGGTGCGCCGCCAGGGACTCGAACCCCGGACCCGCTGATTAAGAGTCAGCTGCTCTAACCAACTGAGCTAGCGGCGCGCGAGGAAAAGTTTAGCGGGTGGGCGGGGGTGCTCCTGACTGTGAGCGCACGGGACCGTCGGCGTGAAACGGCCGGTCGCCCGGCTCCCGGTGAGGG